>CAZVVF010000188.1:0-7324 GCA_964630575.1 uncultured Burkholderiales bacterium
CACAAAGGAGAATGTCGAAGCCGAATCGAGCTTTCCCGATGTCTTTCCACGGTTTTTCCCCCCGAGCCGGAAGCGCTGCTGCCAGCGCAAAAGCCAGGGCTGGAAGGTAGACGGCAAAGAGAGAGAGGTTCGCGGCCCCGAAGGCTAAGGTGATAGTGGAGAAGATACAACTCAGAGCGAGGCTGACGGGCTTTCGACTCGGCAGGGCGTGAGCCAGCAGGGCGCTGGCGATCCCGGTTGCCAGCAACCAACTGTCTTGCTGGAATATCACAAGGGTGAAACCGATGGCGATCCAGGCACCTTCCCAGGCAGCCTCCTGATAGTGGCTTCTTAAGAGGTACACCGCGATCGCGAGGAGCGAAAGGATGGCCACCAGCGAGACTTGCGATGGCAAGAAGTGCGCTCCGTAGAAGCTGAGAGCCGCCCCGGCGACAACCAGCCGGGGCAGGAAGAGGCCGAGGATTCGAGTGTCTTGGCTCTCTTCGGTTGGACCGGGAGCGAGCCATTTGCGTTCCCAGGCTAGGGCCAGCAAGGTGTGCAAGAGTAAAATGGCAGGCCAGTATTGCGTCGCGAGCGAGCTGTGGAGCGCTCCGCTCACCTGCAGAATCAGTGTCAGGCCAAAAGAGGCGAGAAAGAGTGCGAAGCTGAGGCTCCACACCGTTTTGACTTCGACCTCTCTGAGGGCGCGGGAGCCGACGATCAGAAGGCCTTCAAAGAGGGGGAGGCTAGCCAGAAGGGGCACGAAGTCGAGAACGCTATGAACCCCGTTCCGAATCGCGAAGTGGAGGAAGAGGTGGATCCAGCCGCCCAGCAAGCAAAGGAGAGCGGTGAGGAATAGCATTTGAGATTCATCGGCTTGCTGTCGCTTTCTAGACGTGTGCACAAAAAAGGCTGTCCCAACGCCAGCGAAAAGAAATCGGAGGCTGGCCTCGGATAGGGTTTGCTGGGTTCTGAGAACGGCCTCGAAGTTGGAGAAGAAGCCTATCGCTAGGGCCAGGAGGCCAACGCCCGAGGCGAGTTGGACCGCTGTCTTTGAGAGGGGTGAGTCGGGTTTCGTCTGCAGGAAGAGAGCGGCCGCAAAGAGGAGATAGAGGGCCACACCACCAGGGGACATTTCCAGGCTACTTCTCATCAGAACGCTACCGATGACGACCAGGGTGGCTTGAATCGAAAGCCGCGCGCTCTCGTTCTTAGGGGGTTGCCCGATCAGCGTCGGCAAGCTCATAAACAGCAGAGAGGCCGTGAAGGCGACCAGGGGGACAGCAGGGTGATGGGCGGTGTCAAAAGTTGTCAGAGTGGCAAAGGCGCCAAAGGTTCCGGAGCCAAAGCTCACTCGCTGAAGTCTCTCTCGCCATTCGGGGTCTGCGTCTGGGGATTCTCGGGCTAAGAAAAAGCCCAGGGCGAGACTCAGCGCGGCCGTCGCGAGGGCTCCTTGGGAGAGGCCCGCCATAACGCAGCACACAGCTCCCAGGTAGAGGGGAGTTTTCTCGTGAGTCGAGTGGGCTTGCCAGCCTAGAATCGCAGCGCTGACCAGCATGGAAAATGTCCAGTAGTGGTCGCTGGGGACCCACGCTGGGAGGGCCCCAAAGATATCTAGCGCGAGTAGGGCCGGGGCCGTAAGAATGTTCGCCAATATGGAGAGAAGCCGGGCCGAAAGAGGGACCGACTTCTTGAGGCGAGAGGCCAGGAAGTGAAGAGCTAGCGGGCTGAGCGCGATCAGGAATCCTGTAAGGGCTTTGCCGTAGCTGTCCCAAGAGGCCCGCAGCCAGCCTATCACGGCGGCTACGACCAGTATGGCTCCGAGGGAGTGGAACCAGCGGATGTCCGCCTCTCCGACCAGGGTTTCAAGATAGTTGGGAGTGGAGGGCTGCTCGGGAGAGAGTATGTCGGCAGCCGAGAGTGCCTGGGTTGTCTGCTTGCTGGGGTACGCTTCAGGAGCGCTCTTTTCGCTCTCGAGGTCAGCCTCTATGCTCTGGGCAGTCGAGGGTAGCGGCGAGGAGAGGGGCGCTTCTGGGACTGGGGTTGGACTTTTTTTCGCTGCTGTCAGGCCCTGCAGACCCTCCAGCGAGAGCGTCTGCGCCGAGTTGGGTTTTGTCGCTGTGGGGAGTGAGTCCCAGTCGCTCTCAGGCCACGCTGCGCTCCGGTCGTTGGCTTGGTCCAGACGTATTTGGCGAGCCCCATAGACCGTTTGCACACGATGCCTGGCCTCTTCGTCTAGGAAGTTCCAGGCCCGAATTTCATGGAGCAGGTAATCGATATTGCGGCGACTCGACACTGTTTGGGCCGGGTTCGGCTTCAGTGGCTGGTCGCAGGCACTGCAACGATGAGCTTTCTCGGCATTGATGTGGAGGCAGTTCCAGCATTTCATGCTTCTAGTATTGCTCTGTTGCGATCAAGCTCCTAGGTGCGAAAGACCCAAAGTGGACTCGGAGAGTCGTCCGTACTGATCGAATCGCTGATTCTTCGAGCGGACGAGCATCTTCGTTCCGGCTACCTGAGGTTCCAGTATCTCGTTGAGAAGTTGGGATTGCGCCTCGGTGCTGGTGACTATCTCTATTCCGGTTTCGAAGGCGGGCAGCCACTCCCCAACGTTGAGGGTGATGGTTGCCATGGCACCTACGCCAGGTAGGCTCTTAAGGAGTGGTCCGTAGTCGGCTAGGATCTCCTCTGCGGGATAGAACGGCTTCGCTGCCGCAGGGGTCTCTGGTCCTTGGAATGAGAAGCGAACCTCTGATGAGCCGATCGTGTCGGCCAGGATCTCGTCCAGAAAAAAGGCATGATCGGCGCTGCAGGTTGCGATTTCAATGTCTTCTCCAGTGGCAGTCCGCATGGGTCTTACCGAGGAAACCCCGGGGAGTTGTCTGATGGCACTATAGTGTTGAGTCAAGGGGTGTAGGCTCATGGTGAGTTATTGTCCAATCGTTTAAGGGTGGCGATTTGAGCGTGCCTGGAGCGGAAGTATAGGGGAGAGAAAGACCCCGCATGTTAACAGTTTTTGAATCTTCCACCGCATGATAGCCTGAAGAACAAGGACCGTGGGGGATGAATTGGGAACGGCTGGGCTATGGAAAAAGATGCCCTCAATTATTTAAAAACACTGGTGGAATCGCACGGTAGTGCTGGCTTTGAAGAGCAGGTTCAAAAAGTCTTTCGGGATAGGGTCTGCGATGTTTGCGAAAGCGTGGAGACAGACGTTATGGGCTCGGTGATCGCCTGCAAAAAGAAGACCGACGGTCCCAAGGTCCTGCTCGATGGACACAGCGATGAGATCGGATTTTTGGTTCGCTATATCGACGACAGCGGCTACCTCTACTTGGCTAAGTCCGGTGGCTGGGACGAAGAAGTGATGGTGAGCCAGCGCGTGTTTGTGCACACGGCTAAGGGTCGCTTGCCGGGTGTGCTCGGCAAGAAAGCTATCCACCTGATGGATCCTGAGGAGCGCAAGAAGAAATCTGAAATCCACAAACTTTGGGTCGACATTGGTGCCAAAAACGGAGAGCAGGCCAAGGAGCTTGTTGAAGTTGGTGACTTTGTGACCATGAATGCTTATTTTGAGGAATTGGCCGGAGGACGAGCCGCGGCAAAGTCTTTTGACAACCGGGCTGGAATTTTCTGTGTCTCCGAGACCCTTCGTCGGGTAAAATCGGAGTTGCAGGCTACTCTGTACGGCGTTTCGGCCGTGCAAGAAGAGATCGGTTTGCGAGGAGCCAAGACGGCGGCGTTTTCGATCGATCCTGACGTGGCCATCGCGATCGATGTCACTCACGCCTTTGATATCCCCGACGCTGACAAGCGCAAAGGTGCTGATATTTGCTTGGGCAAGGGTCCTGTGATCGTGCGGGGACCAAACATCAATCGCAAAGTGTATCAGCGCTTGGTGGCCGTGGCAAAAGAGCGAGACATTCCTTATCAGGTCGCAGCCAGTGGTGGAGGAACGGGTACTGATGCGAACGTCATTCAGCTCTCCCGCGGCGGAGTGGCCATGGGTTTGATCGGCCTGCCCTTACGCTACATGCACAATCCTTGCGAAATGTTGGAACTCAAGGATTTAGAAGATACGGTCCGCTTGCTGGTGGCTTTTGTAGAGTCGGTCACTGCTGAGGATGACTGGCGTCCAGTTTGAAGATTAGGACCTGAAACTATGAAGATCAGCGTTGTGATTCCGACCTTTAACCGCGCGGATTCCCTGGCGGTGGTTTTGCCCTCCCTTCTGGAGCAAACGTTCCCTGCCGAGGATTATGAGCTCCTGCTGTGCGATGCGGGCTCCACTGATGGCACCCAGGAGTTGGTGGAGGCCCTGGGGGACCCGCGTGTGGTCTTTACGCCTGGCGAGAATACTGGCCGATCGGGTGCTCGAAACCGTGGTGTGAGGGAAGCCCGCGGTGATCTCATTCTCTTTACGGATGCCGATATTATCGCCGAGCCGGACCTCTTGCAGCAGCACTTTGAGTTTCATCAACGCTATCCCGGCGACGCGGTCGTGGGCTGTGAGGTCCAGGTCGATACGTTGGACGAGTATGAGCGCTACAGGCAAGACCCTCAGGCCCACGCTCGCCACAGTCCTCAGCGCAAAACCGTGCCTTGGCATTATTTCTTGACCGGCAATGCCAGCGCCAGCAAGGCCGACCTCCTTCGGGTGGGCGTCTTTGATGAGGACTTTACCGGCTATGGGCACGAGGACCTAGAGTTGGGATACAGGCTAAAGAAGGCTGGCTGTACCCTGCATTATAACCCTCACGCGGTCAACTATCACTGGCACCCCGTACCCTACGAAGAGCAGTGCCAGAAGATGTATCTCGCGGGCAAGTCTACGGTGCGATTTTACCGCAAGCATCGAGATTTGAGAATTCCCCTCATTATGGGGATGAACCCCTTCTCGTTGCTCGGTCACGCTCTGCTCTCTCGGAGCGGGTGGCTGTTGGCCCAACTGGAGAATTGGGCCAACAGCTCCAAGTTGGGTAGGGAGATTTTACTACAGTACTACTATGTCGACGGCATTCGCTCGGTGTGGCCTTGAAGATGGGCGGGGAACGATTTTGAGCCGCAGGAGTCTCAAGGACCATTTTCAGCAAAACCCGCCAGGCTCGATCGTGGTGGTTCGAACGGATCGAGTGGGAGACCTCATTCTCTCGACTCCCTTCCTCGCCACTTTGAGGGAGCACTTTCCGAAGGCTCATATCACGGCCTGGGTTGCACCATACTGTGAGCAGGTCTTGGCCGAGAATGGTTTGGTCGATAGGGTCGTGACGGCACTGCCTTCAGGCTTCTTTGACTTGGCGATCGGGCTGGCACCACGAAGCCGGTGCCTCAAGCAAGTCCTTTCGACGGCTGCCCCTGTGCGCCTGGGCTACGTCTACGAGAGCCGCCCTTTGGTTCGGTTACTGGCTTATCGATGCCTCACCGACTGGGAGCGGATGCTGGTCAAACCGCCCCACCACGTGGAGCACGAAGTGGAGCATTTGGACCGTCTCGCTAGGCGCCTGGGGATGCCGCCTAGTACCGGTCGTCACTTGCAACTGGGTCGGCCCGGACCAACTCATGATTGGTTGGTTTTGCATCTCGGGGACCGCTGGTTCAGCAACGGTTGGACCTGTGACGATATTGTTCGTCTCTGCTACGGCCTGGAGTCCTATGGTCGCCTGGTTGTTACGGCAGGGCCCAGAGAGGCCGAACTCGTCAGCGGTGGTGCCTTTGATGAGTTTGACCTGAGGTCCAGTCTGTCGTTCAAAGAGTGGTGCGAGTTGATCGGTGGGGCTCGCGTTCTCGTTTCCCCGGACACCGGGGCGGTTCACGTGGCCGCGGCTCTGGATACACCGGTGGTGGTGGCCTACGAGGAGTCGACCTACGATCACTGCTCGGTTCAGTGGAAGCCCTGGATGGTACCGTACCGATCTGTTATCAAGAGAAGTCCCGATTTGACCCTAGAGGCTGTTTTTCAGGGGGTCGGTGAACTTTTGGGAGTATAAAGGAACTCGTTTCGCGCTCTCAGAAAGGCCAATATCCGTTGCTGGAACGGGCTTGACGCGGACGTCGGGCCTCTCGCCGGTGCACGAGTTGAGGGAGAATGACAGTTGGAGACTAAAACCTTGAAGACAGAGCCCATGGGAAGCCTACGCCGCTCCCATACTTGCGACGAACTGCGTTCGGACAACGACGGACAGACCGCTACCCTAATGGGGTGGGTTCACCGTCGTAGAGATTTAGGCGGGTTGATCTTTATTGACCTGCGAGACCGCTACGGAATGACGCAGATTGTGATCGACCCAGCTCAAACGTCGGCCTTTGAGAAGGCCGAGAGACTCCGGTCCGAGTTCGTAATAGCGGTTACGGGCAAGGTTCGCGTTCGACCTGGAGAAACCCGAAACACCAGTATCAACACCGGCGAGGTGGAGTTAGCGGTCCACGAGATCAAGCTCCTGAATACCTCCAAACTGTGTCCTGTTCAGGTCAGTGATTACCAGAACGTGGATGAAGCCTTGCGCTTACAGTATCGGTATGTGGACCTTCGTCGACCGTCCATGGCTGGCCACCTCATCTTGCGCCACAAGATAGCCAAAGCGGTTCGTGATTATTTGGATAGCCAGAGTTTTCTTGAGATCGAAACTCCTACGATGGTGAGTTCTACGCCAGAGGGTGCCCGCGACTACTTGGTGCCGAGCAGGGTGCATCCTGGCCACTTTTACGCCTTGCCGCAGTCTCCCCAGATCTTTAAGCAACTTCTTATGGTCAGTGGCTTTGACCGATATTTTCAAATCGCTCGTTGCTACCGAGATGAGGACCTACGGGCCGACCGGCAGCCAGAGTTTACTCAGATCGATATGGAGATGTCGTTTGTCGGTCAGGACGATGTCCTGGCTGTGGTTGAGGGCATGCTCGAGCACGTCTTTCGAACGGTTATGGATGTGCAACTGGAGATACCCTTTCGCCGGATGCCATATCATCAAGCCCTGGAACTCTACGGCAGTGATAAGCCGGACCTTCGCTATGATTTGCGTCTTCACAATGTTGAGAGTTTTCTCAAGGAGACAGAGTTTAAGGTCTTCAAAAGCGCGCTGGAGTCGGGTCACGGCATTCGGGCGATGGTTCTTCCCGGAGAGGCTAAAGCGTCTCGCAAGGTTCAGGGAGAACTCGATGAAATGGCAAAAGGCTTCGGGCTTGGAGGCTTGTTTTTCGTAGGCCGCAACGACGACAAGAGCATCAAGTCTTCGATTCTAAAACACGTCGGGCAAGACAAGCTTCTCGAAATGCTCGAAGCGGTAGAGGCCGGTGAGGATGACCTCCTTCTTTTGAGTGCAGGCCCGGTCAAAGAACTCCAGATCGGTAT
>CAZVVF010000189.1:0-7317 GCA_964630575.1 uncultured Burkholderiales bacterium
ACGATAGCTCACCACCATGGCAACAGCCAAGCCTCCCTGCGAGATGAGACCGACACCGCCGAGTGCGGGCAGCCTGAACTCCTTGGGAAGAGTCTTGACCGCCACAAAAGTGCCCAAGACCTTGCCCACCAAACGGCTCCCGAAATAGAGCGCGAGCAGCGCCGGCAAATGCGCCAGGGACAGGTCCCAAAGGCAACCACTCAGGAGCAAAAAGAGAACGTAGAAGGCGTGTTCACGCCGGGCGACCCGCTCGTAGATCGCCTCTGAGCGGTCAGAGATATTCACCACCACCATGCCTGTAATCGCGCTGACAAAAAGTGGAGAGAGGTGAAGGTAGAGACACATCCCTGAGGACATCCCTATCAGACCGAAGACCACCAGGTCACCGGCCGCTTCGTCCAGTTGTTGGAGTTTGAGGCCGCGAAGAAAAAAAGCGAAGGTGACCCCCATGGCGATCTGTAGAAAAAACCAAAAGATGGGCGAAGACACTCTCGCCTGATTGAGCCCCGGATTGAAGGAAAACAAGATCCCGAGAGCCACCAAACCTGGGACATCGTCCACCGAAGCAAAGAAGCGAAGCGTCTCAAAGCTCTGCCCTCGCAACAGTTTTTCTTGGCCCAGCATGAACAGAGAACTGGGAGCGGTTCCGGCGGCCGTGGCGGCCAAAATGGTCACCATAATCCAACCGTTGGCCGAGGGCAGCCCCAAGTGCGGTAGGATCAGAGCGAAGCAGGAAAAGACCACCACAAAGACCAGAATGGCCTGCAGGAAAGCAGCACCGTACAATTGCCGGGGAAACTTGCGCAGAGTCCGGATCTCCAGATTGGTCCCAAAGAAGAATCCGAGCCAGCCAAGGCCGATCACCAAGACCGGTCCGAGCTTGTGAAAGGACACCGAATCAAAAAGGTCCAGTCCGTTCTCCCCTATGAGGGCTCCGAACAAAAGAAACAGAATCCCGGTCCTCGCCAGAAGGCGAAATCCTGGGATCCTGCTCGATCCTAAGACCTTGGCCGAGCCAAGTATCGAAACCAGCCCCAGGGAGGCCAAGAGAAGAACCGCCCTCATGGGCTACTCGAAGAGAGTGGGTGCTTCACCAAATCTATCACCAGATTCCCCAAGCGCTTGAGCCGCTTGGAGTCTGGCGTATAGAAACGAACCCCGTGCAGCCAAGAGCCGTCTTCTCCCGGCCGCATCTCCACCGTCATTCCCTCTAGGTAAAAGGCCTCGTGACCCTCATAGGGACCGAGCAAGAGTCCCACTTCTGTCCCCTTTTCCCAATCGACCTCGGCCTCCACCAGAGCCCCGTGAACCCCTAGGTCGATGACGCTCGCTGGTACCGAGAGGTCGTCTTCGAGAATCTGAAACTCGGCCTGAACCGGTCCGTGGACTCGTCGGAGCCTCCGTCGCTGAACGAGGTGCCCCATACTGTAACCCAGGGCGTTCAGGAGGTGGGCGATCCAGGAGGTGCTCAGGGTCTCTGGAGATTCCTCATAAACGAGGCCGTAGCGAAAACAATCCTCGTCCTCATCCCGCAGGCACTGCTCCACTCGACAACTGACATTCGCTGGGGCATCATCCCCCACCACCGCGGGTGGAAAAAGTGCCAAAACCGAACCCACACGGAGCTCCGTGTTGGCGCAGAAGCTCAAGCCGAACAACCCTATGTCGACCAGCCTTCCATCGATGCTATCACCATCTGTTTCCACCGTCACCTGGTAGTCGCAAGAGACGCGAGGGGCGCGGCGCTTCTCCCTCAACTCTTGGCTGTGGCGAGGCTCGACGAGCGCCCTCAAACCGCCCGTCAATTTGGCGATGAGGTTCGGAGGTGTCGTCTCGGAACGCTTGAGAGCAGCCAACATCGCCCGCTGAAACGAGGAGGGCGGCGAAGGCGAGGGAGGCGGCGGTTCTGGGCTCGTAACGGTCTCACCTCCGGTGCGCAAAACCTCCTGACCGTGGGGATGAAACTTGACCATTTTCTCCACCGAAATCGTGAAGGCAATGCCTCTGGTCCCGGCCTTGGTTCCCGGAAGCAGGTGGTCTTCAATCGCCTTCATTGTCCGGTCCGCGATGTGATCATCTTCGACCACAGAGAGTATCGTGTAGTTGAAACTTCGTCCTTGGGTCACCAGATGTCGAAGCCCAGCGATCACCGGAGACTCCTTGCCTAGGACATTGGCCATACCTTGACTCTCGAGTACAGTCGCACCGGAGATTCCCAGTTCGGCCATGGCTGCGAGAAGATCGTTGAGCCTGCGTGTCTCATTGAGAACGCATACAAGAAGTTTCATGGCGAGCGAGTTCGCGGTCGTTCCTCAGCCTCCCTCGGGTTGGCTCCATTCTTATGGAGCCCTTCCTGTAGAGGCGGAGAGCTTTGCCGGGAAGAACTCGCTGGACCAGTGATACCGTCTCGGCAAAAGCAATCCTATATCGGTGCGATCCTCTTTTCAGGTATCCTCATCATGAATGTCGCCCAACACGCGATGTGGGCCGATGAATTGAAGCCCTGGACCCTCTCTCTGATGAGCGACAACCTGGCAGAGCTCTATATGAACCTCAATCTAGAGGGTCATCCACCTCTCTGGTACCTCGTGCTCTGGCCCTTGACGGGGGTCACCTCGAACGTACTGGCCATGAAGGTCATCACCGGACTCATCGGAGTGGGAAGTATGGGGCTCTTATGGCTCTACTCCCCACTCAGCACCCTGGAAAAGACGCTTCTCTCGACAAGCTTTCAGATCGGCTACACCCTCACCGTAGTGAGCCGAGGCTACTGTCTCGGGGTCTTCCTGACGTTTTTGTTTTTGCTGCTGAGCAAGAGGTGCGGTTCTCGAACCTGGCTCTGCTGGTCGGTGCTCGGCCTCTTGGCAAACACCCACATCTACTTCACAATGGTCAGCTTCTTTTTGGCCCTGCTCTGGATCCGTCTCAGCAAAGAGCAAGAGCGCTCTCGCCTGTTGGACGGCATGCTCTTCTACCTTCTGAGCCTCGCCATCTGTTCCGCCACCATTTTTCAGATCTTTGCCTTAGAAAAGAACCCGGCTTACCTTTTGATCTACGCGGTGCCAGTCCTATTTTGCGGCGCCATTCTGGCCCTGGCCACTCAACCGTTTCCCGAGAAGAGAATCGGCAAAAGCGCCCTCATTCTCGGTTCGGTCTGTTCGCTCGCTCTCTTGATCAAGGTCTTTGAGCTGATGGGCGCTTGGCTCCAATCCGCAGGCTCCAAAGCCGCCCTTCAAGCTCTCAGCACACTGGGCCGGGGGCTTGTCCCTCTGGTGAACCCGACCCAGCCCGATTTTTGGAACCTGAGCATGCCAGATGTCATCGGTTTGACACTCTTTCTGGTCGCCTTGGTGGCGATCGTTGGCCTCTTTCGTCACCAGCCCCTGGCCCTCGGACTGCTGTTGGCTCAGGTCGGTATCATGGCCGCGCTCTACACCGTGGTCTACTCCGGTCAGTTGTGGCACACCGGTGTCCTCTTCACAGCCGTCATCGCAACTCTTTGGATGCTGCGCGACAGGGGACTTCCCTTGGGGTCGCACTGGTTCTTACTGATGCTCTTGCTACCCCAAGCCGCCGTCGGTTGCAACGCCATGATACACTCCAGGTTCACTCCACTGACCAACAATCAACGCGTGGCGAACTGGATTCGAGCCAATCACCTTGAGGACCAGAGCCTGATAGTCCACCCCCCCTTTCCTGGCACCAGCCTTACGGCTTGCCTGGCCAGGCCACTCTACTTTCCCGTCCATCAGCGCTCCGTTTACTACTCAACCTGGCGTGACTCCGTTCCCAGAGAGCTGTTCGCCAAAATCATCGAACGCCACATGCGAGTGGAGAATCGAGAGACCGCCTATCTCATTCTGGAGACCCGTTCGGAGAAGGCAATCGTAAAAACGATTCGGACGAAGTACCCGAGCATACGCTGCGAAGAGCTGTTTCGAGCCGATAACGCCTTGCGGGAAAACTATGCTGTCTACAGGCTCACTCTCACGGATTGAGACTCTCGTTGAGACTGTCACCGAAGAGGTTGAAGGCGAGCACCATGAGGAAGATCATAGCTCCAGGCGCTGCCACGCACCAGGGAGCTCTCTGGTAATAGAGGAAAGCGTCTCCCAGCATCGTGCCCCACTCAGGCGTGGGAGGTTTTGCACCTAGACCAAGAAACGAGAGTCCAGCCGCGTCGAGCACCGACGTCCCCATCGACAGCGCCGCTTGAACCGAGAGCGGTTCTAAGCAGTTCGGCAAAACGTAGAGCCCGAGAAGTCTCGCGTGACTAGCCCCTTGAGCCCGACCAGCGACCACGAACTCTCGCTCCTTCACGGTCAAGACCGAAGCTCGAGTCAGTCGAGCGAACACCGGAACCGTCACAACGGCAACAGCCAACATGGCGTTGTTGAGGTTGGCCCCGAAGACGGCCACCACAGCTATGGCCAGCAGAATGCTAGGGAAAGCCAGCAACACGTCCATCCCCCGCATGACAACCGAGTCGACCCGCCCTCCGAAGTAACCAGCCAAGGCCCCCAGGGGGACACCGACCAGCACCGCCAATCCCACCGAGACGAAGCCCACAAGGAAAGAGATCCTAGAGCCGACCACCAGTCGGCTGAAGAGGTCCCGACCGAGATTGTCCGTGCCCAAAAGATGGATCGGTCCATCTCCAAAGCGTTCCAAGGGAGCCAGAAACTGGCGATCAAGGTTTTGCCCGTTGTAGTGGAAAGGGGTCAGAGTCGGTCCAAAAACGGCCAAGAACAAGAGGAATGCAAGTAGGACTCCTCCCACAGCCCCAGCCGGCGTGGTCAGTATCCGACTCCAGCGCGAGCCACTCATGAGTTGCCGTCCAAGCTGACCCGTGGGTCCAGCACAGCGTACAAGAGATCGACCATCAAGTTGACCAGAGCAAAGGACACCGCAGCGACCAAGACCGCACTTTGAATAACCGGGTAGTCGCGCTCCGAGATCGCGCGCAGCAACAGAGAGCCCAACCCTGGCCAACTGAAAACATGCTCGGTTAGAACCGCGCCCCCTAAAAGGTAGCCAAACTGGAGTCCCGCGACCGTCATCACCGGCAGAATCGCGTTCGGCAAAACGTGCCGCCAAAGGACCAGCCGCTCGGGGAGTCCCTTCGCTCTGGCTGTACGGACGTAGTCCGTCTGCAGCACCGTAAGAGCGCAACTGCGACTCATCCGGGCGATAATGGCCGTGGGAACGGTGCTCAGGGTCAGCGCCGGGAGAATCAAATGCTTCAGGCAATCCCAAAACGCACCTGGGGGTCCATCGTGCAGACTGTCGATCAGCATAAAACCACTCCAACGCCCAATGATCATATCGGTTCGCCCTCCAAAGGGCAGCCACTCGAGGGTCACGGAAAACGTCAAAATCATAAGCAGGCCAAGCCAGAATATCGGTATAGAAATGCCGGACAGCGAGAGAGCGGTGGTTGCCAGGTCCGTGACGCTACCCTTCTTTAGGGCTGACCACCCTCCCAAGAGAATCCCCAAAGGACAGGCGATCAAAAAGGCCGACAGCGTCAATTCGATCGTTGCGGGAATGGCCCGTGACAACTCCTCGGTCACCGGTACATTGTGGCGCAGGCTCTTGCCCAAGTCCCCACGGAGCGCCCGAGAAGCGAAAGAAAAAAACTGCGACGGAACGGACTTGTTCAGCCCCAACTCAGTCTCTACGCGAGCGATCTCCTCGGCGGTCGCCCGTTGGCCCAGGAGGTTGCGAGCCGGGCTACCGGGGATGGCCCTGATCATCATAAAGACCAGGAGCAGAATGCCCAACAGGACCGGCACAAGCCCCAGGAGACGACGCCAAGCGTAACTCAGCAGGGCCCTCTTATTCATCGGCAGAGGCCCAGTGTAGCTTGTGCAGCAAGAGCACGCCTGTGGGGTGGAGAGAATAACCCCTCAACTCGGGATGAGCTCCGATGACCTGTCGAGCGTGAGCTAGCGGAAGCCAGGGAGAGTCCTCGAACACGCGCTGCTGAAGCGAGCGGTAGATCTCGATGCGCTTTTCTTGGTCGAGTTCAGCACGACCGCTCGCTAGCAGCGAGTCCACTTCGGCGTTGGAGTAGAACAGAACGTTGGTTCCGCCGACTCGCTCGTCAATGTTGGCGCTTCCAAAAATAAAACTCAGATAGTTGTCTGGATCGCCGTGGTCGCCTATCCACCCCGCCAGTGCCAATTCGTGCTCCCCTCGACCAACACGGTCGAGGTAGACGCCCCAGTCCACAGGCTCGAGCTGGCATTCGATGTAGACCTCCTCCAGCATGCGAGCGATGGCCTCCGAGGTGGCCTTGGGCTCCGGCAAATAGGAGCGCGGGACTGCCATGTACCAAAATCTTAGAGTCAAGGGATGGTCCTTGGAATAGCCCGCTTCCCCCATGAGTTGACGCCCCAGATCGGGGTCATAGCTCCTGGCCCCGCCCTCTTGGCGCCCCCACACTCCTAGGGGAAGGGCCGTGTCGGTCACGTCGGCCAAGCCGTAGTAGAGACCGCGCACCAAAGCCTCTCGATCAACAGCGTGCCATATGGCCTTGCGAACCCGAAGGTCTGAAAGCGGCTCGAAGCGATTGTTGAGGGCCAGAAAAGCCACGTTGAGGCCTGGTTGTTCCACCACCTTCACGGACTTCTGTTGGCGCAGTTGCTGCACACCTTGAGGCGACAGCCCTGTGGCCAACTGGGCCGCGCCCTTGCGAAGGCGCAACTCTCGTGCCGTACTGTCGACAACAGGCAGGAAAACCACCTCCTCGACGTCGGGGGCTCCCTGCCAATAATCGGCGTTGACCTTGAGGGTCAAGCGCTCACCGGGCAGCCACTCGGAAAACTTGTAAGGCCCTGTGCCCACTGGATTGCGAAAGTAGTCTTCGCCATATTTTTCGAGCGCGGTCGGGCTTGCAATACCGAAGAACGGCATCGCGAAGCTCTGCATCAAAGGCGCGATGGGCTCTGAGAAAGAGAAGCGAATGGTCGAGGGGTCTAGAACCTCGATCGACTGCAAACGCCCTCCCCAGGTATCGTTCCAGTAGAAGAACGTATCGCCAGCCGAGCGCAGTGGATGCTCGGGATCGGCCTGCCGTTCATAGTTCGCCTTGACGGCCTCGGCGTCAAACCGAGTGCCGTCGTGAAAGAGAACGTCAGAGCGCAAATGGAAGGTGATGCTCAGCCCATCCTCCGCGAGCGTCCAGGACTCGGCCAAGCCCGGTTCAATCTCCACCGAGTCGGCCTTGTACTGAACCAAAGTGTCATAGATGTTGCGACAGACCTGAAGGGATTCGAGGTCGGTAACGTTGGCCGGGTCGAGCCCAACAGGGTC
>CAZVVF010000190.1:0-7284 GCA_964630575.1 uncultured Burkholderiales bacterium
CGTGGACACCTACGACACTCTGCAATCGGGCCTTCCCAACGCCATCACGGTAGGCCTAGAGCTTCGGGAGAAAGGGTATGAGCTAGCCGGCATTCGGCTCGATTCAGGCGACCTTGCCGCCCTCTCGAAGGCGGCCCGAGCGCGGCTCGATGAAGCGGGTCTCCAGAAGACCAAGATCGTGGCCTCCAATGATCTCGACGAGTATAAGATCGCCGCTCTCAAGGCTCAGGGTGCCAGGATCGACATCTGGGGTGTCGGTACCAACCTGGTCACCTGCAAAGATGAGCCGGCCCTGGGCGGGGTCTACAAACTCACCGCTTCAGGCCCGCTGGGACAAGACATGCAAGCGCGAATAAAGGTCTCCAGCAATCCCATCAAAACCACCACACCGGGAGCCAAGCAGTGCTATCGCTTCTACACCGCATCACAACGCATGATCGCCGACATGCTAGCGTTGAGTTCGGAAGCCAAACCGCGAGCGGACCAGGAGTACCCGTGCTACGCCACCGACGACCGCTCTCAATGCCGAACGCTCAAGGCGCCCGTCGTGCGCCCCTTGCTAAACCTGGTGTACGATGGGAAGCGCCTTGGCCCTAGCCCCACTCTAGAAGCGATTCGAGCGAACACCATAAGGAGCTTAGAGTCGCTCCCTCAAGGGGTGAAGAATCTCAGCAACCCCGACACCTACTGGGTGGGTCTGAGCCAAGAGCTCTCTCAGCTGCGAGAAGAACTCCTCAAGAGCGGGCCAGAATAGTCTCTAGCACAGGGGCGCGGCAGGCTCCGTCAGTTCTCGGCGCTCTCAGGATTGGTCCCTCTCTGTAGCGAGAGGACCACGGCTGTCTGCACGATGATCTTGAGATCCAGAAGAAACGACCAACGCCAAGCGTACTCTGCGTTGATGTCCTGACGGGCGCTCCAATCGTTGAGCAACCCACCGCGAACCACGCCCCAGGTCGTGCACCCTTGAGGCATAGCAAAACGCACCAACTGGTCATCGCGATAGCGCGGCAGACTCTGCGGAATATCGGGTCGAGGCCCGACCAGACTCATCTCGCCGCGCAAGACGTGGAAGAGTTGGGGCCATTCATCGAGTCTGGAGGCCCTCAGGATCCCACCGACTGGCGTCAACCTCGGGTCTGTGGCGGTCACCTCCTTGAGGTCGTGCGCGCTGCCGTCTGGCTTGCCATCGGTCATAGTGCGAAACTTGTACATCTGGAAAGGGACTCCGAAGTGTCCCAATCGAGTCTGAACGAACAGCACAGGTCCCCGACTTGTCGCCCGAACGATCACAGCGACCAAAAGCCCAATGGGCCAGGTGAGAAGGAGGAGGATGGTCGACAGCAGGATATCAAAAACTCTTTTGGCCAATCGCTGTCCGCTCTTTTGCGCCCAAGGAAGGTCCGCCAGACAGGATTGCACAGCTCGCTTCACACGCTCGGACTCAGTCAACGGTCTTCATCTCGCTCTCCAGCAGACCCAAGACCACAAAGTCATCGTATGCGCCATCAACAAAGCAGTGCTGGCGAAGCCGACCCTCCACCTGAAATCCGACCTTCTCATAACAGCGAATGGCCCGCACATTGGCGGCTCGCACGTAGAGATAGACACGATTGAGATTGAGGTCTCGGAAGGCGTGATGGCAGAGCAGGCGCGTGGCCTCACTCCCATATCCTCTCCCCAGTTGCTCGGGGTCGAGCCGAATCCGCAGTTCGGCGTGACGATAAGTTCTGTTGATGGCCACGAGTTGTACCAGACCGACCAACGAATCATCGCTGTTCAAACGCACCGAGAGAGCCACCGAGTCCCCTGGGCACTGAACCTCGTGAAACCACTTCTCGTGCTGGACCAGACTGACGTGTTGAAAGCCACCACTGTCGAGTCGATAATCTCGGACCTGAAGCCAATCGAAGAGTTGGGCTGAGTCATCCGCGCGAAAGGGAGCAAGCTTGACCATAGGCTGCACCAGTTCTGGTTTCTTCGCCTCTCTCCCTCCGGTGGACCGAGAGACCTCAAAGAATCCGAGTTGACCGGAGGACGGCCCAGTGCTCTGGAAGGAGCTAAAGAACAGCTACCGCTTCTGGCACAGAACGTAGCGGGTAGCCCCCACCAACAGTCCGCTTCGGCAAAGGATATCGTCGCACAGTTTCACACTGGGGATCAGCATGGTTCGGCGAGCCGAATTGGCCTTCGTGAAGGTCGCCAGATAGAGGTCGAGTATGGCCCGCCGACGCTCTTGAAAGCGGATCGCAAAGAGGTCTTCCAAGCGGCGCAAAACGTCCTCTTCGGTGGGAGCACCAGAGCGGGCCTTGGCTCGTACCTTGTCGAAACGATAGCGTCTTTCCCAACGCCGACGCCACCACCACGGGTCCGAGGATTGGTCTTTCCACTTGGAAAAGAAGTGCTCCAAGCGAGCCAAGCGGTTGAGATTTCTTGAGGGAGGGTCGGTGGCGTCGTGGTAGATCAGCCAACCGCCCGGTCTGAGCGACTTGTAGATGCCGGTTAGAGCCTCGAACGGATTCTTGAGGCGAGACAGGATAAACCCAGCGTGAACGAGGTCGAAGGCCTCCTCGTGGTCCTGCCAGGGGAACTCGTCCACGTTCCTCTCGGAAAACTGCACACGCCCGATAGGTTTGCTCTGGGCTCGAAGCCGGTCCATGTAGTAGCGGCCCCAATCCAGCAAGCGACCGTCAATATCGACGGCCTCGACCTCGATGTCGACGTTTCTCTTGGCCAACTCCACCGAGAACCATCCGCCGCCACAACCCAAGTCCAGAATCCTGTCGGCCCGTCCGGCCAGCGCCAGGCTGCGCCGATGCAGGGTGAGCCCTTCGAGATACAGCTTGAGCCAAAACTTGGGATTTCTCCTGATGTCGGGCTGGTCCCAAATTCGACCGAACCCGGTGTGACCGGTCTGATCATCGTCCACAATGATAGGGCGAGGGTTAAGAATAGGCGGTTCGAGCTTGGTCATCGAAATCATACCTTGAGAACTTGCAGAGCCTTGGAAAAGTCTCCTCTTCTTATCGCGGAAAAATCGAGACGCGATTTCCACCCTTGGCACGAGCGTCGGCGATGGCACCGAAGGCGGCTTCCTTGAGGCGCTGGGCATCCGAAGCATCGTGAGGCACGCCAGCGACACCCACCGAAACCGTCAATCGAAGAGGCTGTCCCGGTGTTCCGAATGTGGCGTCCGACACTTCTTGGCGAATTCTCTCTCCAATGGGAACCGCGCTGTCGCGGTCGGAGTGGACCAAGAGAATACCAAAGTCGTCAGCTTCGATTCGAGCGGCGATATCGGTATCTCGAATGGCCTCAAGAATCAGCCCGGCGAGTTGGCGCAAGACATTGTCGAGAACCTCCGACTCCAACCTCTCGGCCATCGGGGAGAAATTGTCGATGTCCACCAAGAGCAAGGAGACCGGGTAGGTGTAGCGGCGACCGCGCCTGACCTCTTCCTCCATACGTTCGGCCAGATACATCCCGTTGTGCAGCCCCGTGACCACATCGTGCAGACCACCGCCAACACGCAGGCGAAACTCTTGGCATCGCGCCACGGCAAGACCGGCCAATTCGAGAAATTCCTCACAGAAATCGAAATCGCTCTTGTCGAAGGCGGCTACCTGAGAACGGCCCACGTACACCACGCCCAAGACCTTGCCATCGGAGGGAGCTCGCATGGGGAGTATCAAGGCGCTCTGTCCCTGACCTTCCAAGACCTCGATAACCCTGCCGTTGACCTCGATCTGGCTGTTCTCGATCACCACCGCGCTGCCGGTGGCAGCCACATATCCCACCGACTGCTCCCCGACCGGAATGGCCAGTTCGCGGAAAAAGTCGGTGTCCTCAGCGTCGGCGACCTCGGGATAGAGGTAGCAAACACCCTGAACATCCTCTTTCATAAAGACCACGCAGACCGAACTGGGGATCCTGGATTGCAAATGGTAAACCAGGGCCAACAGCGTTTCTTCCAGCGACAGGGAACCCAGCAGTTGCCGAAAGCCCTCAAGAGTTCGGGTTCGATGCTCGAGCTCGAGCTCGAGGCGTTCAGCTTGGTGTTCGAGAGTCTGCCGTTCACGGAGCATCTCGTCAGAAATTTTGGAAACTTTTTCCTCGGCTTGGTCCTCGCGCGAGGTTAACACCATCCGGGCCTTGGCGACGTCTTTGTAAGCCTCTTGAAGCTCGTGCTCAAGATGAGCGACCTCTTTGCTGAGCTTCTTGACCTTGGCTTCTTGATCGGTCATCTCAGCGTAGACGAGCTCCACGTTCTCGGTGCGCTCGGCGATCTGCTGATAGAGCAGCTCCGTGGTCCGCTGGGCTTCACTGCGAACCGCTTGGGTCTTCTTTCCTTCGGAAACCGCGATGGAGTACAACCACGCCATAAGGATGGAGATGGCCGCTTGAATCCCGGTGAGGGAGAGTTTGAGGGTGAGGGTCTCTGAGCTGATCTTGTTGTCCACGGCCTTCTCCAGAAGGGGTCTAGCGTAGACCAAGCCGTAGAACATGAGACCGAGAACACCGGCCACCAGGGCCGCCGTGAGCCCGAACGTCCCACAGATACTCAAGACCGGTAGAGCGAAAACCAGAAGGAAGTAGGCCTCGCCATAGAGGTATGTGCAGGCCAAACCGACCGTCACATCACTCACGATCACCAGCGTCATCATCCCTTTATTCTTGACCATACTCACCAAGAGCCCCGCCACCACGTGGTAGACGAGGATCCCCGCTGTGATCGCCCATCGAAATCCGACCAGTTCCGTAGAGAAGACCAAAGGGTCACTGTGAAACTGGGAGATCAGAAAGGCAGCAATCACGCCGACGATCCTGACGCCGACGAGGAAAAACCTCAAGCCTTGGTGGCCTTCTTCAGCCTCTGCCGGTCCCGCTTGTGCCATGATGCTCCAGGTTCTGAGAACTACCCGCGCTCTCCTCCGCTCGCGTGCAGAACACATCCTAGAGCGCCCCTGTGGAAAAAATCTAGCTCCGGAGACAGGAGCTGGAGACCGAGCCCAGTAGGCTGCCCCAATGACGACAACCGTACGTTCGGGCCTTATTTCCGATCCTGTTCAGAGAATGCTGGAGCTCCTTTCGCGCCGACCAGAAATCCGGCGCTTGAATACAGCCTACGAATCCAACGAAAACCTGATTGTGGAAGGGGTCATACGAGCCGCCCGGGCACCGGTTTGGGCTTGCCTGCGTCGCCTCCACGACACTCCCGAGGCGGGCCCCTCCCTATGGGTCACCCCCTCAAGCGACGGAGCCGAGGCTCTGGTAGAGGACCTGCGAGCCCTGGGATTCGACTCTAAAGTCGTCTATTTCCCCTTTCGCGAAGAGCGCACAAAATCCGAAGACGCCAGACCCGTAGACCCCATGCAACTGGCAGCCCTTGAGCGCCTCCAGTCGGCCGGCCCTAAAGAGTCGTTGCTCGTGGTGGCTCCGGTCAGGGCGCTCTTGCAAAAGACCATGAGTCGACAGGCCCTGGAGCAGAGCCGCTGGGTCGTTAAGCGCGGAGAGACGACCGACCGCGACACCCTTCTGGAGATGCTCGTTGCAGAGGGATACCATCGCTGCAACATGGTCGAGCGTCGGGGCGAATTCTCAGCCCGCGGTGATATCGTTGACATCTACCCCATCACGGGCCGACCGGTTCGGGTGGAGCTCTTTGGCGACGACGTCGAGTCCATCCGAGAGATCAACCTCGACACCCAGCGTTCCGTCAAAGAGATCGACGAATTCTCAGTGAGCCCGATCAGCCACGAGGACGACGGCTCCTACCTAGTCGATTTTCTGCCCCGTGGAAGTCTGCTCTGCCTGGAGGAGCCCGCCCAGTTGCGACTGCAAACACTGGAGTGGTCCCACGAAGGCTGGCACGGCGAATGGGGCGACTTTTTGGGGCTTCTCACGCCCTTTAGGCAGTTCTCCTTCACCACTTGGGAAGACACCGAGAGCCGGGCCTCCTCCGAGGGTGTCGAGCGCCTGGAGATCCCGTTTGAGCCCCAACGCGTCTTTCCCGACCGCGTCGAGGGAATGATGGGGCGGTTGCCCGAGTGGGTCGCCGAGAATCGAAACATCCTGCTGATGAGTCGCCAGGCCGCTCGCCTGGAAGAGATCCTAACCGAGCGCAACCTTCTGACCTCCAACATTTCGGCAGGCCAGGGTGTGGCTCTGGTCGAGCATCCTCTAGCCGAAGGCTTCCATCTCCCGGCCGTGGACGACCAGCCCCCCTTCGATCTCCTCACCGACCGCGAGATGACCGGTGCCATTCGCCGTCGCAAGAGCCACCAAAAATCGGAACGCGCCTCGCTCATCCACCTGGAAGAACTCAATGTGGGAGATATGGTTGTGCACCTGCAGCACGGCCTGGGAAAATACGGAGGGGTCAAAACCCTCCAGATCGCGGGGTTCGACAAAGATTTCCTCACCGTCGAGTACGCCAAGGGTGACAGTTTGTTCGTCCCCGTTGAGCAGCTCGACCTCCTGCAGCCCTACAAGGGTGTTGAAGGCCGCAACGCCCGTCTCTCCAAAATGGGCGGTCAAGAGTGGGCCCGCACTCGCAAAAAGGTCGCCAAAGACGCCGAGAAACTGGCCGAGGACCTGCTCAAACTCTACGCTCAGAGAGAGGCCTCAGTCGGACACGCCTGTGGACCGGACACCCCTTGGCAACGGGAGATGGAAGACGCCTTCCCTTACGACGAGACCGAAGACCAGATCCGGGTCATCGAAGAGGTCAAGCTCGACATGGAGCGACCCCGACCCATGGACCGTCTGGTCTGCGGCGATGTGGGATACGGCAAAACCGAGGTCGCTGTCCGCGCCGCCTTCAAAGCGGTGGCCGAAAATCGCCAAGTGGCGGTTCTCGTTCCCACCACGGTTCTGGCCCACCAACACTACGAGACCTTTGCCGAACGCCTCGCCGCCTTTCCGGTCAAGGTCAGAGAACTCTCTCGATTCCGCAGCAACGCCGACAACAAACTGACCCTGGAGGGAATGGCCAGCGGGGAAGTGGACGTGGTCATCGGTACCCACAGACTGCTATCCAAGGATGTGAAGTTTCAATCGCTGGGACTGCTGATCGTTGACGAAGAGCAACGATTCGGTGTGAAGCAGAAAGAGAAGATCAAGAGTCTGCGCCGAAACGTCGACATCCTCACGCTCTCGGCCACCCCCATTCCGAGAACTCTCAACATGGCCCTCACCTCCATTCGAGACATGTCGATCATCGAGACCCCTCCAGAAGACCGAGTGCCTATCAAGACCTACCTCTTCGAGTCTCACCCCGACATTCTG
>CAZVVF010000191.1:0-7212 GCA_964630575.1 uncultured Burkholderiales bacterium
TTAGAACGGCGATCTCGTCCTCGTGATTGAAGCCAAAAACCAATTGTCGTCGATGCAGAACCTCCTTGGGAGCCGGACCAGCCAGCAACCCTTCTCTGGACTTCGGCGAGCCGTAGAAGACTTCCCGAGGGACGATCTGAACCCGCTCTTTGTTGAAATCCTTGTAGGGTCGTCGCTTGGCCAGTTGAGACTTCAGCTCGTGGTTGTCCAAGACTCTCTGCTTCTCGATGTCCACGACCAAGAGTTCCCCAGGTCCGAGTTGACCCGATTTGACGACCTCGCGCCCGGCGAAATCCAACACCCCTTCTTCCGAAGCCGACAGGACCAAGTCGTCCTTTAGGATGGCGTATCGAACCGGTCTCAAACCGTTGCGGTCGACCAGCGTGCCGACCGTCTTTCCGTCGAAAAAGGTTATCGCTGCCGGTCCATCCCAAGCTTCCATCAAGCAGGAGTAGTAGCGGTAGAGGTCTCTCCATTCATCTGGCATGTCCTCGGCAGGTACGTTTTCCCAAATCTCTGGAACCATCATCAAAAGACTCGGCAAAAGAGTCCCGCGACGCCGCACAAAAAACTCCAGGACATTGTCAAAAACCCCAGAGTCCGACATGCGGTCATCTATGATCGGGGTTAGCCCTTCTGGTGCATCGGGGCCCAGAGCGTTCTCCCGGGCCCGCATCCAAGTCTTGTTGCCCTCGAGGGTGTTGAACTCCCCGTTGTGGGCGGCCATGCGGTAAGGATGGGCAAGCTTCCAGGAGGGAAATGTATTGGTGCTGTAGCGCTGGTGAAAAACAGCCACGCTCGCTTCCAGGCTAGGGTCGCGCAGGTCGGGATAGAAACGCCCCAACTCAGCGGCCAGACACAAGCCTTTGTAGACGATGGTACGGTGGGATAGAGAGGCCACATAGAAATCCTCGACACCGGCATCGCGCAAGCGTCGTTCCGCTCGGCGTCTGGCCAGATAGAGCGCCTGCTCGAACTCGTGGCCTGCGCCAACAGAGCCTCGTCCCACATAGATCTGTTGAATCTGAGGCCTGGAGAATCGAGCCCGCTGGCCAATGGCATCCAGGTTCAGGGGAACATCCCGCCAACCCAAGGGGACCAAACCCGCATCGGAAAGAGCTTGCTCTAAGGTTCGGCGGCACAACGATCGAGCCCCTGGATGAGACAGCGGAGTGAAGACCATTCCCACCGCGAGGTCGCCCTCTAGTGGGACCTTCTCACGATGAATCTCAAAGAAATTCTGAGCCAAAAAGTCGTAGGGAAGCGCGAGCATCAAACCGGCTCCGTCCCCGCTCTTACCGTCGGCTGCCACCGCGCCACGATGGGCGTGGTTGCCGAGCGCCACCAAGGCCATCTCCACGATCTGATGGCTGGCGAGGCCCTTGGCGTGAGCCACAAAGCCTACCCCACAGGCATCGCGCTCACGAGGTAGAGGGTCTGAGTGAGGGGATTGTTCATTGACTTGAAAGGCAGGATTCATAGCTGGAAGCTTTCGTTACCGCGAGGCAGGCCCCTTGCCCCCCATCGGAATATAGTGCTCAATCTGGGCAATACAATATATGCGAATATTTAAAATGATCTCGATCATTGGAGCCCAATCCCCGGCAAGGCTAGTATGGGCCGCCGGGGGCAAGCATACGGAGGTTTCATGAGTCATCCCAAAAAAATTGTTATCGTCGGTGGAGTGGCCGGCGGAATGAGCGCCGCGGCGCGCGCGCGACGTCTGGACGAAGAGGCTAGGATCATCGTGATCGAGCGAACAGGATATGTATCCTTCGCCAACTGTGGATTGCCCTACTTCCTCGGTGGGGACATAAGCAACTACGATGACCTCATCCTACAGACCCCAGAATCTCTAGCCGCCCGCTTCCGTCTGGAAGTGAAAGTCTCCCACGAGGTACGCTCCATCGATCGGGCCGAGCGATCCATCAGCGGCCTCAATCTGCAAACCCAGGAGCCCTTCACGTTCGACTACGACGAACTCATACTCTCGGTTGGAGCGCAACCGATTCGCCCACCCATTCCAGGACTCGACCGCGAGGGTGTTTTTACCCTGCGAAACATGGAGGATACAGCGACCATCGACGCTTGGATCACAGAGCGAAAGCCCAAAGTCGCCGCTGTGGTCGGCGGAGGCTACATAGGGATCGAGATGGCCGAGCAACTCCAACAACGCGGAATGAAGATCCATCTCATTGATGCTGCCCCCCAGATCCTCCCTCCGTTCGACCCCGAGATGGCAGAACTCGTCTGCCGCGAACTGCGAAAGCACGGTATCGAACTCCACCTGAACGCCCCCCTCAAGGGGATCGTTGAGGGAGAAGGGCTAGTGGGCCAGGTCACCGCTGGTGCCTCGACAATCTCGGCCGATCTCGTGATCCTCGGCCTCGGTGTCCGCCCTGATACGGCCCTAGCCAAAGCCGCCGGACTGGCAGTGGGAGAGCGCGGCGGCATCACGGTGGACTCTCATTTGCGCACGGAAGACCCTCATATCTGGGCCGTGGGTGATGCCATCGAGGTGGTCAACCCGATCTCAGAAGAACACTCCATCATCGCCCTGGGAGGGCCTGCCAATCGCCAAGGTCGCATGGTTGCCAACAACATCTACGGTGCCGAAGAGAGCTACAGAGGGACCATCGGCACTGCCATCCTTAGGGTCTTTGAACTCCAGGTTGGAGCCACAGGCCTCAAGGAGGCCCAACTGGAGAAACTAGGCCTGGAGTTCGAAGCCATCTACCTCCATCCCAAGCACCACGCGGGGTACTATCCCGGAGCCGAAGAGATAGCCTTGAAGCTGCTCTTCCACCCCACATCCGGCACTATCTACGGAGCCCAAGCCGTTGGACGAGCTGGAGTGGACAAGAGAATCGATGTCCTTGCAACGGCGATCTTGGGCCACATGAACGTCTCCGATCTGGCCCAGCTCGAACTCTGCTACGCCCCTCCTTTCGGCTCGGCCAAAGACCCCATAAACCTGGCAGGCATGATCGCCTGCAACATCATGGAGGGGAACCTCAAGCAGTTTCATTGGCACCAGATCCCCACCCTGGACCCGGAGACTCAAGTGTTGCTCGATGTTCGTAGCCTGGCCGAATTCGAACTCGGTGCTATCGAGGGGGCCCTCCACATCCCCTTACCCGAACTGCGCGAAAGGCTCCGTGAGATCCCCAAAGACAAACAGGTGGTGGCCTACTGTCGAACCGGTCAACGCTCCTACTTTGCCACCCGCGTTCTCAACCTTCGGGGCTTCGACGCTGTGAATCTCTCAGGGGCCTATCTGACCTATTCTAGCCAACCCTCTTAGGTCGCTATGACGCGCACGACCACGGCGAGGCGAGGCCTCTCTAAGACCTCCGCGCCGCGGTCGTGCGCATCGTGCTCGCTCTTTTACTCATCCTTGGCGATTGGGCAAACCAGAACAGGGCACTGAGTGCGGCGCAAAACGCCCTCGGCCACACTGCCCAACATCAGTCGTCGCAGACCGCTTCTCCCGTGGGTCGCTATAACGATGAGGTCGACCTCTTCGGTCTCGGCAGCCTCGAGAATACCCTCAACAGGTCCGCCTATACCTATCCGAACCCGAGCCTTAACCCCGGACTCTTCCAACTCGGCAACCACCTTGCCCAGGAACTCCCTCTGCTCGTTCTGGTGCTCTTCCAAGAGCGCCGCAAAGCCCATGGGTGAAACGTGGAGTTGAGTGGCCGTGATGTCGTTCAAATTGACACATCCAAACACGACGACCTCCGCTCCAAAAGTCTGGGCCTGAATAGCCGCGGCTCGCACGGCGACCTGTCCGATCTCTGAACCGTCTTGCGGAAGTAAAATACGTTTCATTTCTGTTCACTCATCTCCCTAGCGTCTCGCTTTAGCAACTCCTCAGTGGCGTCCTTCTTCCCGAGGTTGCAAGAAGGTCTCTTGGCGCCTGAGTTCAACCATCGTCATAGCCGGCGCTTCGAGTGAAGTGCGAGATGCAAAATGTCGTGATCGATGTGTTGGCGAGAGTGAACCTCTATCACCACTGAATAATGTCTATTGATTTTTACGAGGGACAGCGTCAAGTCCACAGTTGGGGAGCCCGAATCTTAGCGTTCGTCCACTCCAGCGTTTTTTTGCGCCTCTTGACCAGCGGGACCGTACTCTTTCTCTACTTGTGCGTCGCGCAATTCATCATGTTCAAGCTCGATTGGTCCTTGAATATCGAGATCTCCGACGTGAAGATCCTGGGTGCCATTATCAGTATGCTCATCGTGCTGCGGACGAATTCGGCCTACGAGCGCTGGTGGGAGGCCCGCAAGCTCTGGGGGCAACTCGTCAACGAGAGTCGAAACCTTGCCCTCAAGATCCGAACCATGGTCGATTCGGGAGACCAGGACCTCGAACTCGCTCAAGAGTACATCGCGAGCTTCCCTCTCTGTTTGAGAGACCACCTCCGAGACGGTCTCCAAGAGACAACCCTGGCGGCTCTTCCTGAGCCCCTCCCAGAATCTGTCACCCATGTGCCAGCCTACGTAGCCGGCAAACTCTTCGCGATCCTCAAAAGGTGGAAGTCGAAGGGCCAGCTAGACAGACTCGATCATCATCTCATCGACCAACACGTCAAGGCCCTCATGGACATCTGCGGCGCCTGCGAACGAATTCTCAACACTCCACTGCCCCTTTCCCACAGAGCCCTCATCCCACAGCTTCTGGCCATCTATTTGATCATCGTGCCACTGGCCGTAGACCTGGACGTGGCCTACGCTTTAATAGGCATGGGAGCATGCTACTTCCTACTGGGACTCGAACTGATAGCAGAAGAGATCGAAGAACCCTTTGGCGAGGGTACCGACGATCTACCTCTGGATACTCTGGCGAACAACATCGGACGCTCGGTGCGAGAGATCTTCGCTTCAGACTTCACCCCTGGCCCTCTCCTCAAAGAGGACACAGAAGCTCCGCTCCCAACCGTCTAGATTCTCTCGCTCTAGCGACCTAGCAGTATACCACAGGTGCCTTGCCCAGAACCGGGCCACTTCCGTCGGTGGTCACCGTAAACATCAGGCTCTGATTGTGACCGTGGTTGCACTCACCGTCGTGGGCGTGCTGGTGGCCCGCATTGTTTCCGTTGAAGGCGATGAACTGGTTGGCCATAGCTCGCTCTCGGATGTGGTCTTTGATGTTGCCCATCTCTCGGTCCGTTACAGCATCATAGTTGTTCGCCATGAGCTTGCCTTTGGCGTCGAAGAGCAGCGTCAAACCGCCGAGAGCCTTAAAGCGAGAGCCCTCATTCGTACCAAAGTCCGGGTCGTCGAGTTCACCCAGTTTTGAAGTTGTGAAGTTGAGGTAAGTCTCACCCTTGTCGTTCTTGAACGCATTCTCGAACTCGAAGTCCACACCCTCAGGCAAGCCCAGAGCCTCTCGCTTGTCGGCCAAGAACTCTATCGCGCCCTTCTCCTTCATAGCCGCTTTTCGCAGTCGTACTTTCGGGACGTCGGCGAGTTTCGCAGAGGTCTCCTCCAGATGTCTCGAACTCAATATCTTTCTCTTGGTGAAGACCTTGACCAAATTCTCGGTGTTGGCCCCCTCATTGTCGAGCATGTCGGCTTGGATGAAGGCCTGGGCCATTTCAGGATAAGCAGGGTTGCCCATAGGGGCCAACTCCGTAGCCCTAAAGAGCAAGTGCCCCATGGTGTCTCGGGCTTTTGCGATGGCCTGGTGGAAGGTCAAGTCAGGGTCGGCGGCCGCCTGTTCGTAGGTGGCCTGAAAAGCGTCGTAGAAAGCGCCGGTGAAGAGGTTTGCGTAAGCGTGAGGCTCGGTTCCAAAAGAGTTGGCACCGTCCTTTTTGTTGCCCGTGTACGACAAGAAGTGTTGGTCGGCAAACTTGTGGTCGTTGATGGCGTCCCTCAAGGATGGCGTACCTATCAGAGTTTGCCCCAGCTCTTCAGCCAAACGAGAGGCGATGTTGGACTTTCCTAAGTCGCCCTTCGTCTCCGCCTTGAGTTGGTCAACGACATCGGGCTCGTGAAGGGCCCGAATGAAGCTGAGCATATCTCCGAAGGACTCGTGGTAACCACCTGAGGGGACGTTGAAAGCTCGAATATAGGAGGGGCGAATCGCGTCCAAAACAGCGTGCCCGACTTCGTGAGCGATCACATCCGGCTGCATTCCAGTTCGACGGATGTTGCGGTCACCATCCTGATAGCTAAAGAAGTTCACCGAACCCGCGTCCGAGCTGTAGAAAGCGTTTGCCGTGTTGGCTCCAGCGTGAGGGTGGATCAACATCTCCTCGCGGTCGAGACTCTCAGTGAAGGACCAGGGAATCTCACGGCCAGCGTACTTCTGGGAGATTTCCAGCGTCTGCCGTGCCACCGCGTAGGTGTTGGCGGCGTCAAATTTGGGGTCGTCTTGAGTAAAATGAAAGTTTCCGTTGGCATCGGGCTCTGCCGTTGGGAAGTGCCGAGGAACGCTGACTCTCAGGCGAGAGTCTGAAGGGCCGGCCTTGATGTCACCGTCGAATGCTTTGGTTGAGTCAGGTAGGATACCGGGGCTCTGGGGCAGATAGGAAATGCTGATCTTGTCCGATGGTCCCTCGTTCTTATTGGAGGCTGGCTTTTTGGATTTGCTCGCGCTCTTGGCGTTCGATTTTGATCCCTTGTGGTTTCTGGTGACATTTGTGAGCTTCATTTGTTTTCTCCGGTCTATTCCTGCTAGGGACAGATAACCAAAATGAACTTAAAAAACCATGAACAAGTTCCCTTAAACGTTGTTGTTTCAACGTTCACGCAGCGCGAGGAAGGTCCGGGCACGGAACCTGTCAGTTGTTGTCACTCATCGAGATTAGAGTCAACCTATACTGTATTCAGGACATCACTTGGAGGGGAATCCATGAAACGAATTTCAATCAATAGCAATAGACTCACGATCATTCTTTTTCTTTGCTTTCTACTAGGGGGACAAGCCTGGGCCCAATGTCAACGGTGCCGCCAGGCCAAGGCTTGCGGGGTACGCCCGGCCTGTCCCCATCAGCAGCGCTCAGGACGAATCATACAGCCCCCGCCCTTTCCAGCGAGCTACAACGCTCAGAACGTGCCCATTCGCTGGACCAACACGCCTGTCTACCCTCAGCCCGGATACGGCTACGGGTACGGCTACGGGAACGGCTATGGATACGGGAACGGTTACAACAATGGTTACAGAAACCCGAACCCTTACTACAACACCTACCGTCCGGGA
>CAZVVF010000192.1:0-7195 GCA_964630575.1 uncultured Burkholderiales bacterium
TAGCCTCCGTCCTGTTCTTGGAAGCGCTTGAGGGCGGATCGTCATAGTGAGCCAGACAATACTTCAAGGTCGGTAGGGCTGTGGCGCGCTCGAGAATGTCACGAGGGGCGGAGAAGTTCGGGTCAGAGGCAAGTGCCGCAGCCAATCCGACCTCGGCGCAGACATGCTCTGATAGTCCGGCGCTGCGGGCCATTCCCTCAGCTAGCGAACGGTAATTGTGAGCGGGAATGGCCGGTGCGGGACGGTCCACGGCCTGGGCAACGGCGTCGAGCGCCCACAGCAGCTCCGTCTCGGAGCGACTAGCCCTGGAGCTTTTCGCCTGGTGCTTCTGGCGCAGTGCGAGCTGCTCTTCGACCCTTCTTAGGAAGTCTTTGAGCTTGAACGGCTTGGATAGGATCTTGCCGGCCTGAAGCTGCATGGCTCGAGCCATGTTGTCGGGTGTGGCATATCCCGATACGATGAGAGTCCCTATCTCGGGCTGCTTCTGGCGGCTCTTTTCCACGGCATCGAGTCCGCTCATTCCCTCCATCCGAATATCGGCGATGATCAGGTCGAAACTCGACTCCATCGCTCGGGCCACGGCCTCTTCCCCGTTTGAGGCTGGGGTCACGTCGTAGTCATGTTGAGTCAGTACATCTACCAAGATCTCCAGCATCTTGGGATCGTCTTCGAGTACAAGTATCTTCGGTTTCTGCTCCATCATGCCACCCTAGAAGATCCTTATACCGTTCTTTTCTGCCTCCTGTCGAAATGGGAATTGGCACGAATGTTCAAATCCCGCAGAAGATGTCTGAGAGGAAAATCAAAGCCGGACTGGGGTTCCTGCTGGTGGGAGCGTGCTCACTCTACCTGATTTGGGATTTCCCCCAGTCTTATTCCGCCCAAGCCCTGGTCGCTTTGGGTGTGTCGGCCGTTATTCTGGAGTGCCTCAGCCCCAAGCTTTCGGGCTGGGGCTACCAGAGCTGTGGCGTTGGGGTCTACGCGGCGCTGGGAGTGACGTCCGGTCTGAGCCCCGCCTTGGCACAAATTGTGATGCTCAACAGCCTTCTGATCCGTATGGGGGTGAGAGGTCGTAGCCACAAGTTCGGTCCGCTCTGGGACTACCTGCTGGACGCTCTACCTCTGTCGCTATTTCTGGTCTGCTTGAAGCTGCTGCATCCGTTCAAGGCTGGCTGGGTGCTGAGTGTGGGATGCTTTGCGGCGATGGTCGCTCTCACACCCCTGCTCTTACTCAGAGAGGTCCCGCCTGTCGTCCGGCTCAGCAAGAAGACCCTGGTCCCTCTGATATCGAGTATGGCTATCATTGGCCTCTACTGGCCGCTGGAGTCATCGTCTCTGATACCTGGAGTTCTTCTCTATTCGATGCTGGTGTACGGAGCCTGGGAACTGGCCCGCACCCGCACTGTTAGCCGCGAAGAACTGGCTGAAACTCATCTGGGACTGGTGAAGGACTCCCAGGATAAACTCTACCGTGAGATCGACAGAAAGAGCGACCTGGCAAGCCACCAGGCTCGAAACCGCAAACTGTTGGAGGCCATACAAAAGAACTTTGTCAACGCCGTCAGCTTCAAGCAAGCCCTGTCGGCGCTGCTGAGATTGGTCGACGGTCTCTTCAGTCCCAGGAGTACCGTTCTGTTCCTGTGTCGCGATGGGGAGTTGCGTCCCTACCTGTTCCGCAGTCCGGACACTCGCGCTCTAGAGGGAGCCGAACTCACCGATCTGAAAGAGCCCCTGGCTGAAGCTTGCTGGCGCGAGAACCGTCCCATGTCACGAAGGAGAAGAGAATGGCCTGCCAAGCTCTTGCCGGAGGAGAGATCGGTTGCAGTGGCACCGATACCGGGCTACGGCGTTCTCTATCTCGGTCACTCTACAGACCTCTTCAAGAGCCCCCAGGTGGAGACTCTCTCGCTGGTAGGGCGGCAAGCCTCCTACCTCATGCAATCTCTCGCTCAACGGGTGGCTCAGAAGCAACAGATCGCCTTCGTCTCCGACGAGAAACGTCGTTTGGGTCTGTGGGCCAGCCGATTGAAACAGTTGCTCCGCGTGAGCCAACGGTTGAGCGAATGCAAGTCGTCCGTCGAGGTCTACTCCAGCCTGGAGGAGCGATTCAGCAGCCTGATCCCCCACCACTATTTTGCGGCCGTGGGGGGCGCCGAGGAGCCCATCGAATACTCCGAGGAGGAGCATTGGAACAAGGAGGCGGTGAGAGCGCTGGTGGGCCGAGTTGCCCGCGACGGGCGGCCGTTGCTGCTCAACGCGATCCCCAGTAAGGACCTCGTTCCCGTCGAGGGTGCTAGCGCCGTCCTGCTGGTACCGATGAACCGACTCAAGATCGCGTTGATGCTGGTGGAATGCCAGGAATCCAACAGCTACAGCCAGGAACACCTGGACCTTGTGCTGATGCTGGGCCAGTTGGCCGAATCCGCTCTCCTGAGGATACGTCTCCAAGAAGAGTACCTAGCGGCCTCCAAGGCGGCGGCGATTGGCCAGATGGCGGCTGCTCTGTCCCACGAACTGAACACACCCCTGGGGGTTATCCAGCTAGAGATGGAGATGGCCGGCACCTTTTTGGAGTCCTCTCCCGGCAAAGCAGAACGGCATCTCGAGAGGGCCGAGCAGGCTCTGGACACCTCACAGAAGATCCTGAGTGCCCTGCTCTACTATACGACCTCATACGCGGTGGTCCACGAACTTATGGACCTGAAGGAGGTTTTGACCGAACTGGTCCGTGAACTTGACCGGCATTCGGTGCGACTGCAGTGTGAGGGGGGCAATTTCCAACTCAAGGCCTTCAGAATGGATCTCGAACAACTTCTCAGGCAGCTTCTGCACAACGCGATCGAAGCCAGCGAGAATCGGGAGCATCCCCAGGTTCTGGTTCGCCTGCGGGATCAGGGCGAACATCTTCAGGTGGAAGTGCGGGACAACGGCACGGGTATCAAGGAGGAGATACGAGAGCGCATCTTTGAGCCGTTCTTTACCACCAAGCCGGTGGGACGCGGATTGGGCCTGGGCCTATCGATAGCGTCTCAGATAGCCCGCCTGCACAAGGGCAGCCTGGTCCTCGACTCTAGTTCTTCTGAGGGAAGCTGTTTTGTGCTCAGGCTTCCCCGCTCTCTGGAGGCAGAGTAGAGAAATATTGATCGAGGTCGCTCCCCTGAGCCGTTTTTCAAAGGCCTTCTCAAAGCTCCGAAGGTTACTCTGATTTCAACATCAGAATGTACTGGAGAATAAAATATGGCAACTGTGAGCTCATCAACAAAGAATAGACCTTCCACGAACTGCTCCCCGAGCAAAGGCAAGACTGAGAAGGTTGCCCCCGCGACCAGCAAAGATTCCCCCGCTTCTGGAAAGGATGCCAAGTGTTCCCCGCAAGAATCGCGCCACAGCGACTGCGTGAAGCTCTCCAAGGAAGGGGAGGAGCCGGTGAAGAGCGAGACCGTCGACAACGTAGCAAAAGGTCTCGCCTCCTGGGCCCAGACCGACAAGGACGTGGACTCCAAGGCTGACTCCAAGTTGCAGAAGAGCGCCGGGTCCGACGATGCCACAGCCTCTGGACAGAGCGCTCAGTCGGATGCTCCTAAATTGGACCTGGGCGAGGGAGAACTCCTGAGCCGAGGCTCAGAAGCTAGCCCGGAGAAGATTAGCCAACTTCAAGAGATGTTGAAAGGTCAAGGTTTGGAACTGGCCGTAGACGGCAAGTTTGGTCCCGAGACCCAGAACGCGGTGAGAGAGTATCAGAGGCAGAACGGGCTGAAGGTGGACGGTATCGTAGGGCCTGAAACTCAAGGAGCCCTGAACGGTATGCGAGGCGAGTCAAGCGCGGAACCGATGAGTCCGGACACTGCGGTCGATCAGGCCAACCCGGTAGCGCCGACCCCCAACAATCCCGCAGATGGAAACGCTGCGGGCTCATTGGAGGGATTGCCCCCTCGAGCCGACGACGCCCTGTCCGGTAGCCAGTTCATGGAGTCGATCCGCAATCTCCCGCCAGGAGCCGAGCGCAATAGGGCCATACTCGACGAAATTCTCAGTGGAAACATCCCCGACAGTTCTCGCATGCTGCAGGATGTGGTGATGGAGCGCGGTGGACGAGAGATCCGATTGCAGGCCATGCCCGACTATCTAGCCGTCGGTTCCGATGAAGACAACGTGAGAGTTCCCATGACTCCGGATGTGGCTCAGGCCATCGCCGACCGTACAGGCACCAGTCTACCGACCACCGGTATCGTAGACGCCATCGCCGGTCAGTCCCGCCAGCTTCATCTGGCGCCTTTCGGCGATGCCCCCGGAGCCCGAGATACCGGCCACTACATCGCTCACGATCAGCGCATTGATAGTCAACTGGGAAGTGGGGCAGCCCCGACCGGCTTGGTCTCGGGACACAAGAAAGACCTGGTCATTCCAGCAAGGGATGGGAGAGTTGCCATCTACGGTGGCAGATGGCCTGCCGGTGGTCGGGTACAGAGCTACAGCAATGTCCACGGCGCCAGCTATGAGGACTACAGTCACGGAGCGCGCCTGGTCTCTCAACAGATCACAGTCGACGGTCGGAATATGACGCTGCAGGATGCCCTGGCGGACCCTTCCCTCCGAGACCTGCTGACGAGCTCTTCTAGAGGTGCGTGGTAATGGTGGAGTGACCACCAGGTGTGTTGCTCCAAAAGGAGTCGCTCACGGGGCAGTTCGTTCTGTCCTGGGGCGGCTCTTTTTCGTTCCTGGGCTATGATTTGAGAGCCGTCATATGGCGGCTTGGTCTAAACGAACGTTGTCGATTGGTCCGCTCTGCAAGCTCCATAAAAAAGAATAGCCCCGAAGTGATTCGGGGCCGACTAAGAAGTGTGCTTACTCGCATTCTCACGCAGTCGGGAGATTCGTCTACCCCCTTTTCAAAGAAAGAGAGGACTTCTTTCTGGAAAAGGCGGCGCAGCAACTCCGTCGTGTTGATGACGAACTCAACGACCGACAGAAACTCCACTTTCTCCCCCGACGTTTTCCTCGACGGCTGAAACGCTCTGATGGCAGTGCATCATTTGCCATCGGTGCTCGGTTGTCAGTGCTAGGCTCCATCAACCTTTGGTGAGGTGCGGCGCGTGGTCTGGCTCCTGGCACGTCCCCGATCAGAACGACCAGCAAACGGCGTCGTGTGGTGTCGGAGACCGTGTTGTGGCTCGACCATTGCGAAGAAGGGGGCGCTGCATGGTTTGGCTGACGAGAGAATGAGAGAGCACCATTCACCAGTTCAAAAAAGTCTCAGCTGCTGATCGTGGCTGCGAACGCAGTGGCGCCAGATGAGGGATCCTCCCTATCCATCACAACACCCCCATGAGAAAAGGACTAGGGTGTGTCGCGACACGCCCTAGTCCTTGTCTCAGAGATGGCTGCAGAAGCACTAGCCAGCTGGCATGTACCCGTTGTTGGCATCGACCAGGGTGTAGCTGAAGCCACCCCGGCCGACGGCCCTGCTGAAGGCGTCGTGCTGGCTGGGAATGATGGTTTGGCAACCGATGGAGCTGGGGCTAGAGCCTTTCCCGTTATGAAACAGAATCTCGGTGGCGGTGTATCCACCGGAGGTGGCTTTGTCGCGCTCTGTGGTGGAGATTACGCCATCCGCGTTGAGGTCGCGATAGGTGGGGACCTTCCCACTTCCATCCTCGGTTTTTACGTGATAGGAGGCACCCCATCGACCGCCATAGTTGGCACTGTTGAAGTCCACGTCGTAGGTTCCGGGTTGGATTTGGGCCACGCCACGAACGGACCGACCGCTGCTGTCTGTTCCCACCGAGCCGCCACTGCTCCGCTGGTTGGCGTGGGTAGCTCCTTGGAAGGTCTGTACCACGGGTTTGCCGTCTGCTCCCTGCTTGAGTACCACGAAAGTGTCGTTGTAGCCGCCCACATTTTCCGCACTGTCGTGAAAGGTCCCGTCCACGCCCAGTCCTCTCAGGCCGAGCACGGTGGGACCATCAGCGTTGATCTTGCCGCCATTGGCCTCGATGATGCCCTTGTAGTGCTCATATTGCTCTTGAGGCGACAGGTTGGGGTCGGCTAGACTCAGCTTGCCTAGCTCACCGGGAGCTGCCGGGTTGGCTGGGTCGACCGCAGCGCCCGCATTGGCCGACTCCACGGGTTGCTCTGCCCGTGTTCCATTCAGGGCTCCTTGGGTTTCAGGCCCTACGATACCGTCCACCTTCAGCCCGTTCTGTCTCTGATACTCTCTCACGGCGTTCTGGGTCTCGGGACCGAACTTGCCGTCTACGGCCAGTTCCAAACCTTGGCTCTTGAGCATTTCCTGAAGCTGGGTAACCTTTTCCGCAGGAGCGCTGGGTCCCCGGCTCAAGAGTTCGCCTTCCCCCAGCTCCAGAGCCGGAACGGAGTTTTCTTCAGGTGTAGCATCCTTTGTTGAATCCCCACTGTTCAGGCCGACCTCACCAGCTTCTTCGGAGCTTTCCGAAGAGGGGAGGGGAGCCTTTTCGGGTCTCTTTCCAGCGACCTGGCTGTTCCTTTTGTCGGGGTTCGGTCCAGATTTTTCTTCACCCCAGTTGGAAAGGCCGTCCAACAGGGTGTTGACAGACTCTCGCGGCTCAGTCTCCGCTGCAGAGACCTGTACCTTGTCTTTGGGGTCAGCAGACTGTGCCGGTTGTTTGTTAGTGTTCTTATGGCAAAGGTTGGCTCCTGAAGAGGGCTTGCTGTCAGGGGTGCTTGCGCTTTTGGTCTTGGGGGCGGAGCGTCCGGTCTTACTAGCTGTTGAGATGTTCATATTTTGTTATCCTCCGGGATCTTTGTCTTAAGCCAAGGATAAGAAGAGAGACTTTGAGGTCTACTTTGAAAGACTCAACGCCCGGCAGAACGACAACGCTCAAGGGCCGCGGAACGGTGGTTTTTCAAGTCTCAAACAAAATATCAAAGTAGGTGAGGGTATATTGAAACTCGGTCAGCCGATCGGAAAGGACTCGCTCACTATGGCACTGGAAAAATCAGCAACATCCCGCTCCACACCAACGGCAACGCGCCCTACCTCAGCACCGTCGAGCAGCAAGAGCCAGTCCGTCGGCACCTCTAGTTCGGGTCGCTCCGAACCCGCTTCCCCGAGTTTTGCACCAGATACCAACCGCGACGAGGCCAGAAGCAGTCGGCTGGAGCCTGAAGATAGAGTCACCCTGTCGGAGCCCGGTGATGACTTTGACCCCAACGCTAT
>CAZVVF010000193.1:0-7167 GCA_964630575.1 uncultured Burkholderiales bacterium
GGTCATAGGAAAACAAACCTTTACGAATAGAAAAGAGGACCCACATATGCTGCTCCCATCAATCTTCCGAAAACCTTGCCTCGGGCACCATCAGCACAACCATCACGACCACGGGCACCACCACGGCGGTCCCTTCCGTCCTCGCTTCAAAAACGGCCGATGTCGCCCCCGTCGTGGCTGTCACAACCCTGGACATCGCCGACACCACGGACACCACGGACCTCGCTGTGGAAACTCCAGGCCGGGAGTACCCAAGTTCCTTCAGCCCTTCGCGAATCTCTTCGGCGGACACTGCCACTCTCACGGCGGCGGACACGCCCACTCATTCCTCTGTGGACCTCAATCTTTCCGATAAAAAAAGACGACGAGACTAAAGTCTTGCAACACTATGCTCTGTAAAAATCCAGAACACGCCAATCTGGTACAAACGCTCTCTCTCTGGGCAACGAAGCGCCACTTCGTTGCCCTTTCTCATTGAGAGCTCTCCAGGAAAACTTCTAGACCGATAGAGGTGGAGTCAGTGCCATCTAGCAATGGTTGCGTGTTTCGTAGGCCAGGCTTCCCCAGGTCACCGCACCCAAAACACCCGGCACGGCCATGGCCCAAGCGGGTCCACCGTTCAAAACGACGGCCGTTCCCACAAGGTTAGCCACAAATCCACCCATAGCGGCGGCCTTGGTCAAGAGGCTGGCATCCTTTTCGTTGGAGGCCGGTGCGTAGCTGAATGCGCCTAGTCCTGGGACCGCCCCAACGGCGCCCCCAAACAGAGACAAGCCACCGATCGTCACGGCGTCGGTCTTGAAGTCGTTGAGGTCCTGAGGCTCTTTGGCTTGGGTCTCGGTTCCACTAGGAGTCGAGGGACTCGTCGTCTTGAAACGGTTGGCTGAAAGACCTTGTGATGTTCGTGAAATGTTCATAAGTTGTGATCCTCTCCTGCTGAGCCCATCAAACCGTACGAGCATCACAGAAATGTCAAACCAGGCGGTATACGCTCTACTGCGCCTCAGACTCTCGCATCTTCTGCAGGCGTCTCTGCTCGCGATTGTAGTTGACATCGTCCGGTCGATACTGGAGTAAGACATCGAGAGCCTCTTGCTCTAACTCAGGCTCATTGAGCTTCTTTGCAGCCCAGAGTTTCAGACGGTTGGCATTGAGAACCTCAAACTCTTCTGTGGAGTACTCCACATCCTTTGCGATGCTCGGCATGGCTTCTGCGTAGCGCTTTTCCTGAAACAGAATCAGGGCTTTTCTAGCCCAGAGTTGTTGTGAGGACGGGTTGAAGCGAAGGGCCTCGTCGAGCAAGGCGATCGCCTCATCGGGTTGGTTCCATCCCTTCCAGAGATCAAAAGCGATGATGTCGAAGGTCTCCGTGAGGCTGGGGTCGAGGTAGGTGACCATTCGCAGGAGCGGAAGCGTGTCTTTCTGTTTGTTGTGAGCAACGCCCTGTTGATCTAGGACCTCGTGATAGACTTCCGCCTTGAAGTACAGAAAGCGCGCCATGAGAGTCCGCCCCTCACCGAGAGCATCCATCAAGACAGAACTCGACCGCTTCGACTGTACCAGCGGCTTCGGTCCCGCCAACAGATGCTGGTGCCACTGGGCCATGAACCCACCCAGCAAAAGTGCCGCGAGCCAAACTCCGAAGATAGCTCCTTTCAAGAAGGACTCATCCTCTTCTGAAAAAGTCCTACGATGAGCAACAGCAGAGCAACCCCCGCGATCTTCGCCGTCGATTTCAGGACACTCTGAGTTGGATGAGGATTGTCTTGATCGTCTGCTATCCAAGGCCGTCGAAAGGTGTCCTTGATCATAAAATCCATGATCGCCGGCAGATTTGAATGGCTGTGGTCGTGGACATCTTTGCTCTCGGCTGCTAGCTCCTCCGGGGACTGAACGCTGACCATCTCTAAGTCGCAGAGCAACTCAGCATCAGCCGGAATCCCCTCGACCGAATCACCGTATCCAAGTTCCGGGGGTATCGACCGCTGCCTCACCTCTCCAGGCTTCATGCCGACAACCGCCACACTAAAGCCTGGTATAATTCCCGGTTGCCCTACCTGAAACTTGAACGGATGACCTTTCTTGGTGGCGTCGAGAATCGTTTGGTCCTTCAATCGAATGATGTAATAGACCTCAACGGTATCCCCGACCTGAGCCGCTCGCCCTGATTCAGACTGTACCTGGGGAGTCGATCCGTGATCGTGGTCGTGTTCATGATCGTGGTCGTGGTCGTCCTGTGCCAAGCCGGGCAAGCAGAGCGAGAGCACCATCAGAAACGAGAGTAGCCACCTCATCGAACTCTAGAGGTCCTTCTTTCGAAAGATCAGGTTTGCCACCATCAACAAGACCGTGATCCAAGTGACGGCGTAGAGAGTTAAAGCCGCGAAATATCCAGGGGGTACGGCCAACTGGTGAACAACCGCATCCTTAACCTGGAAGAGAGTGAGATTCGGTAAGACCGACTTGAGCGCTTTGGCTGTAAATTCGGCGACTTGACTATTCCGGTCTTCGGCTAAAAAATAGGTGATAAAGCCTTCCGAAAGTGACCCTACCAAATAGATAGCCGCTCCCACCGTTCCTGCCAGGGCAGGGCTTGAGACGGTGGAAAAGAGTAGACAGGCTGCCGCGATCACACAGCATTGAAGATAGCTTCCCCAGACCCCCAAAAAGATCGAGGTATCGACACTTTTGGTGAGAGCGCTCACCCCCAGCAAAAGGCAGCAAGCCAAGAGGAACAAGCTCGCACCGAGCAAGACGATCATCGACACATAGTGAGCGAGCAAGTAAGCCCCACGGGAGATCGGCCGAGCCAGAATGGGGTGTAGGCTTCGTGACTCCTGATCCCGAGGGACACTGGTAGAACCGAGAACGATAGCCATCACGATACCGAAGTAGCTGACTATGGTTAATCCAAAATCCTTCGCCACTCGTTCGAAGGCGCCCAAACCCAGGCTAAATGCGTTGACATAGGCTGGCAGCATCAACAGGATAAAGCCCATAAAAAGTGTGGCCAGATGAGCCTGACGCCTGATACTACCGAGGAGGTAGAGACGACTGAGATGCCAGATTGTTTTCACGGAGCCTCCTCGTCGCTGGTCAAACGATTGAACAGATGCTCCAAAGGCAAGCGCGTGCTCTCCAGCGAGATAATCTGGCCGCCCTTTCCACGGATCTGGTCGAGTCTCTCGTTGCACGACTCTTGGTCGATCACACAACTGTAACTCCCATCGATCTCGGGCGTCCAATCACTCAAAAAATCGGAATCTATATTCTCAAAAGAAGCGCGCAGCGCCACCTGCTTCTGGCCCCCGAGCAGTTCGTCCAAGGAGCCGCTCACCCGCACCGTTCCCCGATGCAGGATCGTGACCGAATCACAAACCTTCTCGATCTCGCTCAGGTGGTGAGAGGAGAAAAAGATGGTCATACCTTTCTCGGCCAAGCGCAACAACATCGTCAGGAGCGCCTGTTGAGCGTGCGGGTCTAGTCCCGAGGTCAGTTCGTCTAAAATCAGGAGCTCGGGATTGCCGATCAGGGCCTGGGCGATTCCGAAGCGTTGCTTCATCCCTTTTGAAAGCTCTTTGATTCGAGATTTTCGACGATCCCAAAGTTCGACGTCCTCCAGCACCTGTTGACAACGAGCCTCCTGATCGGAGCTCGGAACTTGGGCCAGATGCGCGTGAATCTTCAAAAGCTCGATCACGCTCATAAACTCGTGATAAAGAGTGACCTCGGGCAAAAAGCCCACACGACTGCGCGCCTGGGGAGTACCGCAGGGGTCTCCAAACACCGAAGCGGTACCCGAAGAGGCCTGAACGAGACCTACAAGAATCTTGAGTGTGGTGGATTTCCCTGCCCCGTTGGGACCGGCGAACCCGTAGACATGACCTTGCGGCACAGCAAACGTCACATCGGTGAGTGCCACCTGCTGATTTCTACCCGTTCCATATATTTTTGAGAGGTTCTTTAACTCTATGGCCGGAGGCACGGTCGTTATCCGTTCTTGATTCCGATTTGACCCGTCGCTATCTCCGTAGACCATACAAAAACTATCTTGGCCTTGCAAGTGCCTAAGACTTCCAGTAAGCCGTTGCAGGCGGAGAACCCGCAGAGCGCTGCCTGAGAAGTTTGAGCAAAACTATGGCCTTCATCCTCAAGAGGAGAGACCTGCCACCTCACCTAGAAGTGTTAAGACCGGTTAGCCGAAGAGGGTTTCGACCTTTCAAGCCGCGAAGCAGTCCACTGTTCTGGGGATCTGCTGGTATATGAGTGTGTCGAATTGAGTTTCCGTGTTTTGCCTTGCTGGCCGAGCCCCCTCATGAGCGCGCTCTGCCGAGCCCTGTCAGTCTCCCGTTTCGTCCTTGTGTTGGCCGTCATCGGGCTATCTCTCAGCGGGCCCGTTCGGTCGCAAGAAAGCGACCTGCGCATCGCGATGTCGGGTACCTTCCAGCCCTTCTCCACTATCGACTCCAAGGGTGAATTGAGCGGCTTTGATGCCGACATTGCGAGAGCTTTAGCCCTTCGTATGGGGCGAAATCCAGTCTTGGTGCAAGTGGACTGGGGCGGTATTCAAGCCGGTCTTCAAAGCGGGAAATACGACTTGATCTGCGGGTCCATGGCGATCACTGAGGAGCGAGCTCAAAGCATGAGTTTTTCGCTCCCCTATTACGTCAGCGGAGCTCAAGTGTTTGGGCGCGACGGCATCGCTCCCAAACGCATTGGAGTGACGGAAGCCTCAACCTACGCGAACTATCTCCAGGATCACCCCAAGCTCTTTCCTGGGGCCCAGGTGGTGACCTACGGCAGTGAAGCCGAAAGTCTAGCCGCTGTGGCCTCCGACAAGATCGACGGCTTCGTCTCCGACCGCATCGTGGGCGGATTCTACATCGCGCGGTCAGAGGCCCTGAACATCTCACCTGTCGGCAAACTCCTCTATCAAGAAGCGTGCGGAATTTCTGCCCGCAAAGGGGATGCAGAACTCGTGCAAGCGGTGAACGAAGCTCTGCTCGGACTCATCCAGTCTGGTGAGTATCAGGCGATCTATCAAAAGTGGGTGGGAGAGCCACCGGATTTAGAAGTTCTGTTCGCCCAATGGGGTCACTTCGCCGATGAGATTCCTCAAGCCGGCGACGTGGTCGCGAGTCCCGACGACCCGAAAGCTTCCGGCAGTACCATCGCATTGTTGGCCGAAGGCGCTGTCCTAACCATCGAACTGTCCCTCCTGACGGCTGTGGTAACCTTGGGCACTGGGCTTCTGCTCGGACTCGGTAGCGTCTCTCCGAATCGCTGGTTGCGAGGCCTCTCGCAGGCCTACGTCGGCTTGATCCGAGGAACGCCCCTTTTGGTTCAACTCTTTCTGAGCTACTTTGTCGTAGCAACGATGGTCAACAGACTGGTCGGGTTCGAGCTTGTAGGAGCCTTTCTAGCAGCCCTCTTGGCCCTGGTCGTGAACACCACTGCCTACAACGGGGAGACCTTGCGAGGCGGAATTCTAGGCGTTGATCGCGGTCAATGGGACGCCGCCTTGTCGCTCGGCATGACGCGTTCCCAGACCTTGCGCAGGATCGTCCTGCCCCAGGCTCTAGTGGCCTCCATTCCCTCCCTGGGCAACAATCTTGTGGTCCTGGTCAAAGACACCTCCTTGGTCGGTGCCATCACCTTGATCGAATTGACCTACGCAGCTCGAAACGTGGTCTTCCAGACGGGTCAAGCCTTCACACCTTTCTTGCTGGCCGCCGGCTTCTATCTCGTCATCATCAGCGCGCTTTCTTTGGGCGTGAAATATTGGGAAGGTCGCTTGGCTACCCGATGAGCCAGTTGGAAGTCAAAGGATTGCACAAGAGCTTTGGGACACTCAAGGTTCTTCGCGGTGTGGACCTGTGCGTCGATCAGAAAGAGGTCGTCACCTTGATCGGTCCGTCGGGTTCGGGCAAGAGCACACTGCTGCGCTGCCTAAACCTTTTGGAGATACCTGACGCCGGGGAACTCCTGTGGGAAGGCCAATCCGTGGCCTACCAAACGGCCAGCGAGAAGGATCTCTCGCGCTATCGAACTCGCGTGGGCATGGTCTTTCAACACTTTGGACTCTTTCCGCATCTCTCGGTCATAGAAAACGTCATGGAGGGCCCGCGCCGAGTGCTCGGGGTCTCTTTGGCCGAGGCCAAAGACCGCGCTTCAGCGCTTCTGGCACGAGTCGGTCTGGCCGAGAAGGAGGCGGAATACCCTTCACGGCTCTCCGGTGGCCAGAAGCAACGAGTGGCCATCGCGAGATCGCTCGCCATGGAGCCGGCCGCCCTCTTACTGGACGAAGTCACCAGTGCCTTAGATGTGGAAATGGTAGCCGGTATCAACGAGCTTTTGACGGAACTCGCTCAACAGATGACCATGGTGGCAGTGACCCACGATCTCAGCTTTGCCTCACGGGTCTCCAGCCGAGTGGCCTTTATGGACGGCGGAGAACTGCTCGAATCGGGTCCTCCCGAGCAAGTGCTCAAAGAGCCCACTACAGACCGCGCGCGGGAGTTTTTGCAAGCGCTGGTTTAAAACCCTCGTCGCCCCTAGCCTCTGAGTATCCCCCCTGGTCGGAGTTGCAACCCATCCTTTATCGTTTGCATTTTTTCACAAAAAGAGGGACAATAGAGAAATGCGATACAAGACTTGCCCCGGCTGCGGGGGATCCAACAAAGCCACAGCAAAAACCTGTTACAATTGCGATGGTTCCTTCGCCGACCAGCCCAAAACCAAGAGCGCCGAACCACTCATTTCCAGCGAAGAGCAAAAGGTCGCCCTGCAGCAAACCGGTCACACCACTCTCACCGCTTTTTTAGCTGTCGCTTTGAGCACCATCGGAGGCGGGGCGATGGGATTTGGCCTGTCTGTGATAGATTTGGACATGCCCTTTTTCCTCTCCGAAATCCTCATGGGAGTCGTCTGCGCTGTGGTCACGGCCTACTGTATCGGTAAATTCCAGGACATGCCGGAAGGTCTTCTGGGGGCGCGCTTGTTACCCGCGGCGCTCTACGGAGCAAGCGTGGGGCTCTGTCTTTTTATGGTGTGGTGGAGTTTTGACCCAACGGCTGGTTTTCCGGTGATCGGAATGATCGCTGGTTTTTGCACTGGCATCCCCATTTGTGTGTCCTTCGGCCTGGCCGGTGGAGAAAGCCGACGTAT
>CAZVVF010000194.1:0-7121 GCA_964630575.1 uncultured Burkholderiales bacterium
CCTTAAGGCAAGACCACAGTTGGTCAGCAAGAAGCCAGGTCCCTCGGGGCCTGGCCTTTTAGTAGGGCAAAGTTTGCACTGATTAGCCTTCGAAAAAGGGCGCCTGCTGGCAAGGGACCAATGCGAAGAACCCTGGAATAGAAGGGCAATGGACCGAGGTCTCACATCCCTTAAAGATATGAAACGTGAAGAAATATCCGTAGGTACCGGATTTACAATGGAAATGTCCTGGGTCTCAAAGCAGTTCCTGGAGTTCAGCAAAGGGAAGGCGCTACCCATTTGTGATGTCGGCGCAGCCTACGGTGTCGCGACTCTACCTGCTCTAGAGCAAGGCAACACGGTGATTGCGATCGAGCAGAACCCAGTCCATCTCGCCACTCTGGACTCCAGAGTGCCCGAGGCTCTCAAAGATAGCCTCACCTGTATCCAAGCGAATTTTCCTGATGACGCCGTCGATGTGGAGGAAGGAGCCTGTGCGGCTATTCTCTGCTCTCACATGCTCGCGTTCTTGTCAGGTATTCGGATGGGCAAGGCTATCCCTGAGCTCTATCGTTGGCTGGCCCCGGGTGGCAAGCTCTTTATCATCAATTTCACACCCTATAACGCTTTGCTAAGTCGCTTTCTTCCTGTTTACGAGGCGCGCAAGAGTCAAGGACAAGCGTGGCCTGGCTGGGTAGATAACATTTTTGACTATATGCCAAGAAATTCGATAAGCGAAAATCTCCCAGTCAGTGCCAATTACTTTGACAAAGGTGTCCTCGCCAAAGAATTCGTCGCGGCTGGTTTCCGCGTAGAGTTCGATGACTACCTCTCGGGCGACGAGAACTTAAAGTTCCCGGAAGTGGCTTTGGACGGCCGGGAGTTGCACGGCTTGATCGTCTCGAAAGAGACCTGAGAGACAAGAGCCTTCAAGCGGTTCGTAAACTCATCTCACGAGTCTACGGCTTGTTACCCCTTTGCTGGTGGTGACAGTCGAGGGACCCCGGAGCGAGTCAAAGGTCAGTCGTCTCTACGGGCGATCAGAACTAGCCGAAGCAGCTGAACGATCGCCATCACCGCCGCGGCAACGTAGGTCAAGGCAGCCGCCGTCAGCACCTTTTTGACCGCTGGAAGCTCTTGCTCTGAGACCAGACCGTGGGCTCTGAGGAGTCTTACGGCCCGAGCCGAAGCATCGAACTCCACCGGTAGAGTCACCAAAGTGAAAAGCACAGCCAGAGAGAACAGCACGATACCGCCTATCTGTAGAGGCTCAATACCAGCAAAGATTCCTATGAAGAACAGGACCATCGAAAACTGGGAGCCGAAATTGGCCAGTGGCACCAAACCGGAGCGCAAGGCGAGCGGGAGGTATCCACTCTGCTTTTGCAGAGCGTGTCCCAACTCGTGGGCCGCCACCCCTAGAGAGGCGAGAGACCGCCCTGAATGAACCTCCGGGGACAGAACCAAGGAGTCCGTGCTGGGGTCGAAGTGGTCGCTCAGATAGCCGCGACCGGCGCGAACCGATACCGGCACGCGCTCTAGCCTGGCCAGAGTCGCAGCAGCCTCGCCACCGCTCATCCCCCGAGACGACCTGACCTTGGAATAGGTATTGAAGGTACTCTTGACTTTCCACTGGGCAAACAAGGAGAGCAGAACCGCTGGGATCAGGAGCAAGAGTGTTTGATCAAAGAAAAACATGACAAAAGACCTCCTTTCGATTCTTTATCATATCCGAGTCGGATAAGAGTCGGAGTTGAGATTCGTTGGAAGAGTGTTATCGTACTCTGCGCTGCAAGAGGCCCTCGGAGGCAAAAGCGCACTCCACAGCACAAGTCTACCTACTAGGCTTTCTGCACCAGCCCAAGAACTGTTGGTTATGCGAATTGTGCCTGCTATTTTTCTCTTCGTGATGGGCTGCTGGACCTATGCCACAGCTGATCTCGAAGTGCCCTTTACCGAGTTCACCTTGCCCAACGGTCTCCACGTGATTCTGCACGAAGACCACACCGTGCCTATGGTCAGCGTTAACCTCTGGTACTATGTGGGCTCCAGTAACGAGTCACCCGGTAGGACGGGTTTTGCCCATCTGTTTGAGCACTTGATGTTCGAGGGGTCGGGTCACGTTAAAGAGGGGGAGTTCGACACACTCCTAGAGGCAGCCGGCGGGGACAACAACGGCTCTACCAACGTCGACCGCACAAACTATTGGATATCGGTTCCCTCCAACGCTCTGGAGCTCGCGCTATTTCTGGAGTCCGACCGAATGGGCTATCTGCTGGACACCATGACTCCGGAGCTTGTTGACGGTCAGCGCGAGGTGGTGAAGAACGAGCGACGTCAGAGCTACGAGACTCGACCCTACGGCATGGCCGACATCCGACTCGACGAGATGCTGTATCCGCCGGACCACCCCTATCATTGGCCTACCATCGGCTACATGCCGGATCTCAATGCGGCGACCTACCGAGACGTGACCAACTTCTTCAAGCGATATTACGCGCCGAATAACGCGAGTCTTGTGATCGCAGGCGACATCGACACCCAGAGGACGGAGGCGTTGGTGGAGAAGTGGTTCGGGGAGATACCCCGAGGCGAGACGGTGGAGCGGAAGATTCCGCCTGTTCCGACTCTGAGCGGGATCAAGAGAGAGACCATCAAGGACCAAGTTCAACTCTCGCGTCGTATCGACGCCTGGCTCACTCCTAAGCGATTCGCCCCCGGTGACGCGGCGCTCGATGTGGCGGCGAACATCCTAGCCGGCGGCAAGAACGCTCGACTCTACAAGCGCTTGGTGTATGACATGCAGGTCGCCCAGAGCGTCCAAGCCTATCAAGCCTCTCAAGACCTGGTCTCGAGCTTTCAGGTGGTTGTTACCGCTTTGCCTGGACGAGACCTCGAGGCGATTCAGGCTATCGTGGACGAGGAGATCCAGAGGCTGCAATCGGAGCCTCCAAGCCAAAGGGAAGTGCAGCGGGCCAAGAACGAGATCGAGGCAGCGGCTCTTTTTCAGATAGAGAAGGTCGGTGGTTTCGGAGGCAAGGCGGACCGTCTGAACTCCTACTACCGCAGCACTGGCGAGGCGGACTATTTCGCCAAAGATCTAGCCCGCTATCAAGTCTTGACCCCCGAGGATGTCCAGCGGGCCGTGGCTCAATACCTCCCCCTGGATCGTCGTGTAGAACTGACCGTGATTCCTGGAGATGAACAATGAAACTCAATCTTTTGAATATGGCGCTGGTCTTGCTGCTCGCTGTTTCGGGAGTCGCGCAGCCAGATAGAACACAGGCCCCTGTACCGGCCGCTCCCAAATCCCTCGCCCCGCAGTCGGTTCAAAAGGTGCGCCTAGAGAACGGCATCGAGGTGTGGGTGGTGGAGCGCCATCAAGTTCCCGTCGTTAGCATCAATTTGGTGTTGGAGACCGGGAGCGCCTGCGACCCGGATGGGCGGTGGGGCTTGGCCAGCTTTACGAGTTCACTTCTCGACGAAGGCGCTGCCGGCAAGAGCGCCTTGGAACTCTCCGATGAGCTAGACTACCTGGGGGCGAGTCTCAGCGCCTCCAGCGGTTTTGACTCCACAGTCGTCTCGCTGAATGTGCCCAGTGCCAGATTGCGACCGTCGCTGGAATTGATGGCAGACATCGTGCAACGCCCGGACTTTCCCGAGATGGAAGTCGACAGAATCAGAAAACAGTGGTTGACTGCGCTTCGGGCGCAGCGCGACAATCCGTCCTCAGTGGCCTCTTACTTTTTTCCCAAGCTCTTATACCCCGAAGGACATCGCTATTACCAACTCACCAGTGGTGGCGAGGCGGAGATCGAGAAGTTCGATCGGGCGGACCTGCTGGCTTTTCACCAGGCGGCCTACCGACCAGATCTCGCTACCATCGTGGTGGTAGGAGACGTGACCGCCGAGCAGGTCACAAAAATGTTGAACCAGAGCTTTGGCCAGTGGCAAGGGAAGGGAAAGCCACTCTCAGAGCCCTCATTTCCCGAAGCCCCTCAGGTGGCACAACGCAAGGTCGTCATCGTGGATAAGCCGGGATCGGCCCAGACCACAGTGATGATCGGGTGGCAGGGTGTGGCCAGAGGCACTCAGGACTATGAGGCCCTGCAGGTGCTCAATACCATCCTTGGAGATTCTTTCACCTCTCGTCTGAACCAGAACCTGAGAGAGAAGAACGGATATACCTACGGTGCCAGGTCGGCCTTTGTTATGCGCAAAGAACCAGGTCCATTTTACGCCAGTGCCTCGGTGCAGACCGACAAGACAGCACCGGCGGTTACCGAGTTTTTCAAGGAGTTGCGAGGCGTCAGGCAGGCCGTCTCCGCTGCGGAGTTGGAAAAGGCTAAGAACTACTTGGCCTATCGTTTCCCTGCCGAGTTCGAGACCGACTCCGACATCGCTGACAAGCTCACCGAACTGGTGGTCTATTCGCTCCCTGAGGACACCTACGCGAACTATGTCGAGAGAATCCAGGCTGTGACCGCAGAACAGGTACAGGCGGCCGCAGAGAAGTACATCGACTCTGACAAGATGCTGGTCTTGCTAGTGGGGGATAGGGCAAGGATCGAAGAGGAGATCAAAGCTCTGAATCTGGGCCCCATCGAGGTTCGGGATCGCATGGAGGGTCTCAGGGCACCAAGCCGCTCACGATAGGGGGGCGGTCAGAGGGAGAAAGCTAGTCGTCTTTCTTGGGCACTCTGTCTTGGTCTAAGAAATTGGTGGCGCTACCGATCCTAAAGGTTGGGTAGGCGATGTTGATGTTCGGAGTCTCCTTGAGACGCTGTATGAGTTTTCCAAAGATCTTGGCTTCGGTGGATCGGCGCTTGCGAGGGTCACAGAGGTAGCGGCCGGTCAGTTTTATGCCGTATTCGGCGTTCGAGGGGTAGACGATGGGTGTCAGGTGTTGGAAGTGAATGAAATAGTCTCGCCCTTTCTCCAGCGCCTCTAGGGTCTTTTGGCGAATCTCTCGGTCGACTTCTTCGTAGGCCTCGAGGATCTCGGTATAGATCTCCTGGGCTTTCTCCCAGTCGCTCTCGTAGGTGACCACCATAGAGATCTCGTGCCACAGAAAGGGGAAGCCTCGGTGGTAATTGGCCACTGACTGGGTGAAGAGGAGTCCATTGGGGACGGTGACCACGCGGCCGGTGCTCTGGTCAGCATCGACCCAATTCCCGATCTCCATGAGTGTGAAGTCGGTCAACCCGATGTCCACAACGTCACCGGAGACCTCTCCCACCTGTATTCGGTCGCCCAGGGAAAAGGGTTGCCGAATGAGGATGTAGGGCCACGCTGCGATGTTGAGCAAGGGTTCACGGAAGACGAAGGCAAGACCCGCAGAGAGGATTCCTATGAAGCCGGCGGTGGACCAACTCTTGTGGGCCCAAAGCTCAAAGAGCGCGATAGCCAAAAGCGAGTTGAGAATGAAGTTGGTCGCCTTGAGCACTCGGAATCTCGTTTTGAGGTCGAGCAGGCGTCGCTTTGCGATCTGGCTCAGAACCAAGCGGCACAGCACGAAGGCTAGAATCGCGAAAACGGTTTCGTCGAGTTGGGGGACTCCCCATCGCAATTCCAATTGTTCGATATAGTTCAAGATAGTGAATGCACCTTACCCAGTCTGGGAGTCCAAGGGTTCTTAAACCCTCCCTTCTCTTTTGTATCGATCAGGCTTCTACCAAACCTCCTCGACGACCGATTCGCTTCTGGGACCTCGACCGATGGGCTTGGAAGGCCCCCCGCGGAGGTCCCGCAAATCGAATCGGGAAGGAACCAGGGTCAGTTTAATCAGGGGGGGTTAGCAAAAGTGAATCAAGCCGAGGTCCAGTCGCCCTCTCACTATATCGAGAGAGTGAGTCTCACGACCGGTGAGGTCATTCAGGAGGATATCCGTCCCGAGGAACTCTTGGTCCAGGAGTACCGCGACTATCACGTCGTGGACACTTACTCTCGCCACCTGATGAGTGCCCTCATCGAGGCCACCGGCGATGAAGAGCGCGTCAAAGAGGCGATGAAGAGCGCGCGAAAGGTTGGCCAGGGCACCGCCGAAATCGTGGCCAAGGCCGTGCGCAAGAATCCCAAAGCGATGGCTGAGAAGCTGTTTGGCCTCAGAGAGAAAGAGCACTTTTTCCGCTACAAAAACCGTTTGCCGGAGGGCCTCGATTTTCGACAGAGAGTCGATCAGCTCCAAGACGAAGCCGAGATGGCTCTTGAGAAGACCCGCCACAGGGGACGAGTGAAGCTGCGGGTTCTTCTCACCGGTGGCACCGGATTTGTCGGCAAAGAGTTGATCTCTCAGGCCGCTTCCATGCCGGAGATCACCGAAATGGTGGTTTTGATCCGCCCTCAAACGGTGCGCGATCGCCAAGGTGAGATCATCGAGGTTGTGGAGCCCGCCGAGCGGGGCCGTCGACTGCTCAAGCAACTGTGGTTGGACGCACCTGGTCTGGAAGACAAGTTCCGTTTTATCGCAGGCGATATCGAACAGCCAAGGCTAGGGGTGAGCCAAGGGGACTATGAGGAACTCTGCAAGACCATCACCAACGTGATTCACTGTGCCGCTAGTGTGGCCTTTGACGACCCCTATGAAGAATCGTTTCGAGCCAATGTTGTGGGTAGCCGCAACGCCTTAGCCTTTTCTCAGTCCATTCAGGACCATCCCGAGAGCCGGTTTGTCTCCCACCTCAGTATCGAAACCTCCTATATCCATGGTCGTCAAGTGAAGAATCAGGCCCGTGAGGACCAGGTCGTCTTCCCGCGAAACTACTACAACAACTACTATGAACTCACCAAGGCGATGGCTTCGATAGAGACCGAGGAAGCCATGATCACCCGTGGTCTTCGAGTGGTGCAGCTGTGTCCGGCCATTGTCATTGGAGATGCACGAACCGGCAACAACCGTGGGGACCTCAAAGTGGTCAACGCTCCCGTGAATGCCTTTGGGCGAGCCCGTGCGGCCCTAAAAGAGCGCCAAGGGGACTGGTTGGAGTGGTCCAAAGCCAAACTCCTGGCGAATATGGCTCAGGTTTTTCCCGGAGACGCCTCGGCTGAACTGAACTTGATTCCGGTGGACTGGGTGGCGTCGGGTATTTTGAGCGCCTTGCCTCGACCTCAAGCCGTCGGTGAGCGGATCCACTTGGCCACTG
>CAZVVF010000195.1:0-7102 GCA_964630575.1 uncultured Burkholderiales bacterium
ACTTCTGTACGCCCCTCGGCATGGCCACCAAATCCAACGTCATCAACGCCCGCTATTTGGGTGAAGAGGCCCACGCCGGTGGAGTTCTGTGCGTGGCCAACAGCATGGCTGGATTCTGCGGCGACGTCACACTCCTGAGTTGTCTCGGTGAAGAGGAATCCCGAGAAGAGTTCATCCGAAGCCGACTCCAGCCCAACATCAAGGCCAAGTTCTGGCATCGTCCAAACGCCCCCACAACGATCAAGCGTCGCTTCATTGAACCCCACCGATACAACAAACTCATGGGAATCTGCTTCATTGAAGACAGCCCACTCGAAGACGAGATAGCCACCGAGATCGAAGATTATCTCAAACGCAAGGCGCACGAGTACGACCTGGTCGTCGTCGCCGATTTTGGACACGGAATGCTCACGCCGACCCTGGTTCAAACGCTCTGCGATACGGCACCTCACCTGGTGGTCTCGGCCCAGACCAACAGCATAAACTTTGGCTACAATCTGATCACGAAGTACCCTCGCGTGGACCACGTGGTGATCGATGAACCCGAGCTGCGCTTGGCAAGCCATGACCGCAACGGCGAACTTGAGAAGATGATGGCGCAGCTCGCCGAGACGATGCAAGCCTCCAACCTGTCCATCACCCGTGGACAACACGGCTCGGCGACTTGGCTGCGAGAGCACGGATTCACGTACGCTCCGGCCTTCACATCGCAAGCCCTCGACGCCACCGGCGCCGGAGATGCCTACCTGTCGCTGGCGGCCCTCTGCGGCGTCAAGGGCTATCCACCAGAGATCATCAGCTTCGTGGGAAACTGTGCCGGAGCCATGGCCGTGAGGACCCTGGGCAATCGCGAGTCCATTCAAGCGATATCCCTGTACAAATTCATCACCACCTTACTCAAGTGAGCCGACCCAAAGAAGGCCTCACTTACGCTCCTGTATGAACCGACCCGAAGGGAATGAGTCTTGAAAAATACCAGCCGTGACAGCACCGTCGAACCCCAATACGATGTAACCCTTGAGCTCAAAGAGAGAAAAGGATTCGCCCGCTTTGGGCTCATGAGCAATTTCACCTGGGAGGACGACCCGCGCCACCTGGCCTTCACCTTTTCCCGCTACAAATTTGTCTCCAAGATGCTGAGCGGCCGGTCTCACGTTTTGGAAGTCGGCTGCGGCGACGCTTTCTTCACGCGCCTGGTCCGCCAAGAGGTCGACCGCCTCACGGCAACAGACATCGATCCCGTTTTTGTAGAGGACGCCGCACAGACGATGAGTTCGCGCTGGGACTACGAAATCAAGACCCACAACATGCTCACCGGTCCCCTGGAAGGCCCCTTCGATGGCGCTTACTCCCTGGACGTCCTGGAACACATCGAGCCCGAGGACGAGAGAACGTTCCTGTCCAACGTGGCGGCCTCTCTAACCCCTCACGGGGTGTTCCTGGTGGGCTCTCCCTCCCTGGAATCCCAGGCCTATGCCTCAGCGGCGAGCAAAGCCGGGCACGTCAATTGCAAAGACGAGCCATCTCTCAAAAAGCTCATGTCCGAGTTCTTCGAAAACGTCTTTATGTTCAGCATGAACGATGAGGTCGTTCACACCGGTTACGCGCCTATGGCCCATTACCGATTCGCCCTCGGCTGTACGAGGAAAAGCCAATGAGCCAAGAACGCATTCTGGTCGTTGGTAGCAACTGCTTTTCTGGCTCTCACTTTGTGGCGCACTGCCTACAACAGGGACTCAAGGTTTGCGGGATCAGTCGAAGCCCCGAACCGGCTCGATGCTTCCTCCCCTATCGCTGGATAGACTCCGACGACTTTTCCTTTCATCAACTCGACCTCAACAAAGACCTCGAGGCCATCATGGATGTGGTCTCTGACTTTCGCCCAGACTACGTCGTCAACTTCGCCGCCCAGGGCATGGTCGCCCAAAGTTGGTCAAAACCAGAAGACTGGTTCATGACCAACACCGTGTCGATGATAAATTTCCACGACCGACTCCGGCACTGCTCCTTCATCAAAAAGTTCGTTCAAGCCTCAACCCCGGAGGTCTACGGGAGCACATCTTCGACCATTCAAGAGGACCAGCCCTACAATCCCAGCACCCCCTATGCGATCTCCAAAGCGGCCTGCGACTTGAGTCTGATGGCCTTTGTCCGAACCTACGGATTTCCAGCCGTTCTCACCAGAGCCGCCAACGTCTGCGGCCCCGGCCAGCAACTCTATCGGATCATCCCGAGAACTCTCTTTTGCGCTCTGACCGCTGGGAAACTGCGCCTGGACGGGGGCGGCACCTCGACGCGCGCCTTCCTGGACATCCGCGATGTCTGCGAAATCACACTGAGGATCGCTCGCGAGGCTGATCCCGGCCAGATATTCCACCTCACCTCGGACGAGTGGGTGTCCATTCGTGAATTGGTTGAGCAGATCTGCACGCTCGTCGACGTCGACTTTGACTCCATCGTCGAAATCGGACCACCGCGCCTGGGCCAGGATGCTGCCTATCTCCTGGATTCCAGTCTGGTCAAAAATCAGTTCGGCTGGAGCCCCAAGAAAGAGCTCTCCCAGATCCTCTCGGACACCCATCGGTGGATGGTCGAGTACCTCCCGAGCCTCCGCGAACAGACGCAGAGCTACGTCCACAAGCCTTAAGGCGCGCCGCTAGAGGATACGGCCGAGGAGTGACTCCGCCTTTTCCAGTTGTTCCTTCAAGCGTTGCTCGCTCAGTTTGTGACCGGCGAACTCACGCCTGGCCTGTGCCGTTGGCCTGAACTCATTGAGCAGGATGCAACACCACTTGATCTGATAGGCTGGCAACAGAAGCTCTGCTCGCCGACGGGCGACCCCACCGAAGCGAACATCCAACATCTCCAAAAAGACGTCCCACGCCTTGGCTGGCAGAGCCAAAGCTGGTTGGCACACGGCGTCACAGACCAGCTTGGCTGGGTCATCCCAACCCGCGTACTCAAAGTCCAGCCAAACCAGATCGTCATCGACGATCAGCGCGTTGTGGAAGCCGAAATCCGAGGGCGAGAGACAACGTTCATCGGCCCTCAACTCCGAATCCTCAAAAGCGAGAGCCCGCAGACGCTCGTCGATCCCAGCCCATACCGAGGCCAGTCGTCGAGCGAAGCGCCCCGCTTCGGGATGTTCGATCGAAGCGAGCCTCTGCACTCGTGAGGAAACAGTCGCCACGTGCGCGCTCCAAGAAAAACAAGCCTCGGACGCCGGCTTGAGGTGGAGGGCAGCCTCCCGAGACTCATTGATCCTCAGAAAAAAATCGACCATAGAGTGGACTCTCTCCATGGAGATATCATCGGGATGGAGCGTCCTTCCCGGGACGGCTCTGTAGAGCCCTACACGGGTTTCGGTGTTGCAAAAGAGCGGCTCTGGAATATCGCGTACGCCGTGAGACCATAGGTGGTGACTGAAGGCAAACTCGGCTCCGAGTCGGTCGCGAACATCGTGCTCACTGTAGAAGTAAGACTTGGCAACCAACCTGTAGCGCTCACCCACAAGGAGTATGACTCGGTTATTACCACCCGCTAGTACCCGGGTCGCTACCGGTTGCTCGTAACCGTGTTGGTCCAGCAGATCCCGCACGGATTCGGCCAGAACGTCGGTCACTGCGAACCGGCAGCTATTGAGGCGAGCATCCCATGTCCAATACGACCCGCCCTGCTACGGCACCGCTTCGCATATCGTCGAGAGCCTGATTGATCTCAGCGAAAGGATAGGTCGCGGTCACCAGCGATTGCAAGTCGAGTCGCCCTGCCTCATAGAGCTTCAGATAACGGGGAATATCCTTATCCGGCTGACTGTCACCACCGTGAGAGCCTCGCAGGACTTTGCCGAAGTGCAGGGGCAAGGTGAAGATCTCTGCCTTCTCGCCGGCTCGTGGGACCCCCACCAAAACGGTTCTCCCTTGAGCTGAGCTCAAGCGATAGGCCATCTCAATAAAGGGAACGTGGCCCGTGCCCTCCACAATGACGTCGTAGCCTCCCTGCGAGCGGAGCAGTTCCTCGATATCGCTCTCGGCGCTGCTATCGATAACACGATCGGCCCCCAGAGACTCGGCCAAGTCTAAGCGATTGCGAAAACGGTCGACCACGGTAATGGGAAGAGCCCCAGCCAGGCGCCCGGCTTGGAGAACGCTTAGACCAACCCCGCCGGCCCCGAAGATCAGTAAGGACTCCCCGAGCTGGACGTTGGCGTCACGGTTGATCACGCCTGCGCCCGTGGTCACCGCACAACCCATCAGGGCGGCAACGCGAGGAGCGACCTGAGAGGAGATAGGGGTCAGCCGATTCTCTGATACGACGCTGTACTCGGAGAAGGTCGTGACACATCCTGAGTTGACCTTTCCCAGCTTCTCACAGTGGTAGGAAGCTGGAGGTCCTTCGAGCCCCGCCGCTTTTCGCCAGTGCAAAACGACACGCTGACCGGCCTTGACCCGCTTCACACCGGTACCCACCTCCAGCACTTCAGCGCAAGCTTCGTGCCCTAAAAGGTGAGGCAGGTACGCGTCGGGCCCCTTGACCCCGGCAATTTCAGCCAGTTGAGAGCCGCAGATCCCGCTGCACAAAATCCGCACCAGGACCTGTCCGTATTGCAGGGCTGGTATCTCTAGTTCGTGGAGTTGCAACGGCTCACCGAGTTCCACCAGTACAGCGGCCAGAGTCTTCATTGCAGAGACCCCCGCTTCATCCTAAGAAAGGTGGTACAGCAGAGCGGCCCGAGCAAACCATGGCGAACAAACATTGGCCCTCTCTTCAGAGGAGACCTCAAGCCTTCCTTCAGCGGAGAACTCCTTAGGTCGGGGGATAGAGCACGCGTCTGAAGCGACGAATTCCGATCTCTAGAAGGGTGTGAGCCACCGACAGAAAGGTACGGAGCTGAATGGCCGATGCTCCGGAATCCTTCTCCACGTGCCCAACCTGAACCGTCACCTCACAATAGGTGCGGCCTTCATCGAGAAGCCGGGTAATCAGGTCGGCCTGAAATCCGAAACCGTAGCTATAGGGAGCCCAACGCATGACATCGTACCGAAGAAGCAAGGCACAGCCGTTGTAGTAGCTCATGCTGTGCCCCGAGAGAAGATTGACGAGAAAGGTAAAGAAACGGGAGACCACCCTGCGAAAGAGCGGCTTGCCCGGAACGACTCGCGGATGGACGGGGATGATCATGTCCTCCTCGCCCAGATGGGAGAGAATCGTAGAGAGCGTCTCGGCAGGCTCCACGTTGTCTCCGCACACGAGACGGTAGTATCGGCCCTTGCCCAGAAAGGCCGTGTCGATGTAGGTCCGTCCAAGCCCCCGGTTCACGTCGTTTCGAAGCAGGCGAATCTTTGACCCTGTTTGAGTCCTAGCGAGATAGCGCTCGACAACCTCGATGGTATCATCGGTCGAGCAATCATCCACCACCAAGACCTCATAGCTCTCCAGTCCGATACTCTCGCAAGCGGCACGAATGTTGTCTAGAGTCCCCTCGATATGAAGCCTTTCGTTAAAACAAGGCACGACAATGGTCAATTCGAGTCCACTCGCGGATTCAGTCATAATCGGTTATTTCGAATCCTCGGACTCGGCACCTTCATCTCTAGGTCTTTGGGTATCGAGAATGAGGACTCTGGTGAGACCTTCGTTGAAGGCCCCAAAAACCGAAGAGGTCCGTATTGTGTAGTCCTGCAAGACCGGAACCAAGGCATTCAGCTCAGCATCCTGTCCGATGATAGCAACAGTCCCTCGACTGTCTAAGGTGGCCTTCAACTTTTGCAGAACCTCAGCCGGAGGAACGGCCAAAAGCTCGTGATACAAGAGGTAGTAGTCCGTGGGAGGAATGAACCCATCGGGGACCATCTGGAATCGTGGGATCTCCATGATGGGCAGATCCAGGCGGTACTCCTTGTGAAGGTAGTACGTCATGGGCATCAGGTATATGGGGTCAAACCCACGCGGTAACGTTGCCACCACCAGGTCTGGCTTGTTGGCGGCGATAAACTGCGCGACCTCGAGCGAACTCGACTTGGGTACCGACACCTGCCAGTAGGTGTTGCAGGCGTAGAGTTGCCCTCCCAGCAGCACGACCATCAAGCCGATCCGCAAAAATCTATTCGCGACCAGAGAGACCGCCAGTCCCAGAGTGGCCAGAGCGATCCCCAAGAACACGGTTTCGTATCGACCGCTCACAAAATTGGGAACCACCGCGTTGGCGGCCACCACAAAGCCCAGGCACAGCAAGTACTCCATCCCGAAGTACCACTCTCGGCGTCGACCCGGCAAGCCCAAAGCCAGACACAGCACCGCCGCGCCCATAACAAACCCAGCGGTGGTCATCCAGTCGGAGAACCGGTAAGGGCTCAGCACTGTTCCAAGCAGGTGCTGCACAGCCACGTCGTAGCTCAAGTGAGGCGCGTAGGGATTGGGCTGAGCGCTACCGACCTGCTGCGCCGTGGACAGGGTGAACATCAGCATGCTGGGAAGCCACAGGAGCACCGTCAGGCCGTAGGCTGCCAAGATCGGCTTCAACACCCTGGCTCTTAGATCTGGGTCGCCGGCGAGTCGAATGGCCGCAACGATGGCACCACTGGCCCCAACGAAGAGGCAGTAGTGGTGGCACAGCGCCAGCATTGGACTCAGCGCGATAAAGCTTGTCACCAACCCCCGCGACGGCGGCTTGTCATCCGCAGGATCGAGCAACGCGAAGAGAGCCCCAAACCACAACACGGCCAAAAACATCCCGAAGGAATAGACCCGGGCCTCTTGGGAGTAGTGCAGAGAATAGGAATTGAAGACGCCCAACAAGGCTGGAAACAGAGCCACCGAAATCGGACAACGTTGACGCACCACCAGATAGATCGCCGGACCCAGAGCCGCCCCTGCCAAGAGGCTTGGCAGTCGCAGGGCGGTGTCGCTCGACCCCAGTAAGGTCGTCGACAACCAGACCACAAAAGGGTAAAACCAGGGGCTGCCGTCGTTGAGAGTAAAAACGGTGTGGAGATCGACGACCCGGTAGGCCGTTATGCACTCGTCGAGCCACAAACCCGACCAGCCCCAATTGGGGAGACGAGCGGCCAGGCCAAGGCAAAACAAAAGAATCGGAATCAAG
>CAZVVF010000196.1:0-7080 GCA_964630575.1 uncultured Burkholderiales bacterium
TGCTTCTGTAGTCAGCATTTCCAGGTGGCAAGTGCTTTACGTTGTAGCTGTGAGCGCCAGCGATGTGGACCTTGACCCAGTCGGGACCTTCCGTTGTGGTTACGTTGTGTACTATATCAGCGGAGGCTGATATAGCGAGACAGGCAACCAGAACCAGTGCCATCCCGAGTTTGCGAAGGCCTGTGATAGGCCCCAAATTCAAATTCTTCATACTCATTTCCCTCCGTGAGACAAACCCATTGTTCTCAAAGCAAAAGGCGGAAATTTGCTTGCACCCAGCTTCGAATTGCGAACAAGTTTTGTGAAGCATTGACAAAACCCTGCCCACTTACGGCCAGAAAACATCAAACCTCGTTTCAAGGACCCAACTAGATGGAGCCGAATTCACAGAAGTATGACGAGAGAGACTGAAGTTCTTAAGACCCTGCTCGAAGTCAGTCGCTTGATTTCATCCAACTTTCCGATTCCCAAAGTGATAAAGCGGATATGCGTGAAGTTGCGAAAGTTGCTCAATACCGATGACTGTTCGATTATGATTCTGGACGAGAAGAGTCGAGAATTGGCCTTCAGTGAGTCTTCCGGTTTGACTCGCTGGGAGATGGAAAACATCCGTTTTTCCGTGGGTGAGGGGGTTGCTGGCTGGGTTGCCAAGCACAAGAAACCGGTGCTGATTGCCGATGTTCGAAACGATGCGCGATTTAAGGTCGTGGAAAATCAGAAGCGAACCATGGTCAGCATGATCTCGGCACCGTTGATGGTTAAGCGTCGGGTGATCGGTGTGGTCAGCCTGACCACGCGCGAAGGCAATCATCGTTTTACCCAGGACGAACTGGAGCTTGTGGTGTTGATGTCGGCTCACATCTCACTGGCTCTGGAAAACAATCGGCTCTACGAGATATCCGTGTTGGACGGCTTGACGAATATCTACAACCGACGCTACCTGGAGCAGCGCATGATAGAGGAAGTCGCCTATTCGAGACGCTACAACAAGTCGCTCTCCATCCTCTTGCTGGACATCGACTTTTTTAAGCGGCTGAACGATACCTACGGACATCAGGCCGGGGACTATGTTCTCAAGATGGTTTCAAAGACGCTCAGTCAGGCCTTGCGCGAGTACGATGTGGTGGCTCGATACGGTGGGGAGGAGTTCGCTATCATCCTGCCCACAACACCCAAGCCTGAGGGGGCTATGATCGCAGAACGACTGCGCCTGTCTATTTGTGATCAGGCTTTTCGATTCAAAGACCAGACCATAAAATGCAGCATTTCCCTGGGGGTGGCCTGTTTCCCAGAGGATGGTCTAAAGCCTGAGGAGTTGATCGCAGCGGCCGATTCTGCGCTGTACTGTTCCAAGGAGTCGGGTCGAAACCGGGTCTCCCTCGCCTAGGCTTTTGGGGAGGCCTTCTGTCGCCTCAGGGAGAGGCGCTTTAGCTACAGGAAACAGCCTGGTTGGTCATTAAACGAACACCCTCCGCCGGCGCTTACCTTTTTGGGGGGACTTTTGCCTCGAGATCTCGACAATCGTTTTGACCTCTGGTGAGCCAGGGGAGACGATTGAGAGCGCTTTGAGGTACTGACACTGTTGAGTTTGGGTCGAATAGGTTTCGCGGGGTACGGCCGAGCTGCGTTTTGGCTGGCCTGCTTTTTTTGCGTCCTTTTTACCGATTCAGTGGCCCAAACTCCCAAGCCGGATGCCGTTTTCATTCAGGCTGAGCAGGTTGAGCGCCGAGGTGGTCTCACCGTCGCCACGGGTAACGTTACACTCGAGTTAGACGGTTTGCGTCTGGATTGTCAGCGGATGGTCTACGACCCCGAACTCGGTATCGTGACAGCGGAGAGGGAGTGTCTATTCTCTTGGGGCGACAGCTTCGCCGCTTCGGAAACACTGGTTCTGGATGTCAATCGCAAGTCGGCGGTTTTGACCCAAGCCGCCGGGAAGAGCGACGGCTTGGCCTTTGGAGACCGCGCCTTTGAAGGCAGTCTCTACTTTTGGGCCGACACGCTCTTCTATACCAAGGATGAGGTCAAACTCGAGAGGGCCGTCCTCACCACGTGCGATGTGGAGTCAAACGATCTCCACTACAAGATCAACTCGGAATTGGTCACACTGTATCCTGGCAAAGAGGTGGTCGCCTCCAACACAAGCGTGAGCATTCACGACCTCCAACTCTATACGGTGCCGACCGTCGTGGTGCCCTTGGACCGCGACCGCTCCCGGCGTCAAAGCTACTTCCCAACGGTTGGATACAACAACTTGGATGGAGCGTTTTTGCGAAACGCCTTCAACTACTCGTTCAACGAGGGCAACTACGGCAACGTCAATCTCGACGTCTATCAGCGCTCGGGCTTGGGCTACGGAGTGGAGCACTTCTTCGATCTGGGGGAGGCCGGCGGCGGTAATATCTATTACTACACCCAACAGGGTCAGCAGGCCGAGCGCAATCGATTTGAGCTGCGCGCCAACGGTAACTTTAAGATCGACGAATACACGCGTCTCGGTGTCTCCTACAACGCGAGCCAGTTCGAGCAGTCGAGCCAGGTGAACCCGCTCAACGTCTCCTCGGTCGTCAATCTGAGTCGCAGCACAGAGCGAAGCGCCTTGCAACTGGGGGCCAACTTCTCTCGAAGCGGTGAGAACGACAACCGCTCCTACCGATTCTACTATGACTTGGAGCTCTCGGATCGCTGGTCACTCCTGACCAGGGCTGACCTCTCGCACTCGTCGAACGATATTACCCAGACCAATCGATATCATTACTTGGGGAGCTTGCGTCACCGAGGCGATCTCTTTGAGGGTGACCTGTCTTATGAGCGCAGTGGTGGCCAAAAGACTTATTACCTCAACCGTCAGCCCGAGCTCAACCTGCGCTCCTATCCCTTTAAGGTAGGGCCGGTTCCGTTCACCGTGGCTACCAGTGTTGGTATTTTGGAAGAATCGCCCTCTCTTTTTCAGACCGAGCGGGCTCGCTTCGACCTGCAGGTTCCCGAGCAGACCATCGAGACGGCCTTCGGTAATTTCCACTTGGGTGCGGGCGCCCGCCAGCAAATCTATGGTAGCGGCCAGGAGCAGTATGTCTTGGGCTCCCGATTGGGTTGGACTCACGACATCGCCGAGCATATGCTCGTTCGATTCGACTACAACTGGCAGGATAGCCAGGGATACACACCGTTTCAAAACGACCTGGCCTTCGGTTACCAAGTGCTCAGTGGAGGCGTTGAGCTGTACTCGGACGACCTCTTTCGGGTCTCTGCCACCGGTGCCTATGACCTAAACTATGATCAGCCCTACGACATGATCACTCGTCTCCACGTGAGCCCCTCACCGGGCTGGGAATTCACGGCCTCGGCCAACCTCGACCCCAACACCGGAAACTGGCGCTCCTTCGATTCTGGAGTCAAGGCCAAGCTCACACCGGGTCTGTCGATCAATCACTGGAGCCTCTACGACCTCACCAACGGCCGTATGACCTATCAGAACTTCTCCGTCAACTATGAGGACCACGACTGGATATCCAGTATCGCTTACCGCGGTGTGCAGAACGAGGTCTACTTTCAGATGAGCCTCAAAGCGTTTCCGCTCCGTCCTCTCAAGGTTGGACCAGACAGCGGCTTGCCGATTCTGCCGGCCAACATCAGCAACGCTTTTACGCGCTAGGTTCGCCTAGCGGGCGGTAACCTCGAAACGGACTATGTCAAAGTTCTCGTAGGGAAAATCGCTGGCGAGATCAGAGTGGAGCACCACATCGTTGAGAGGGTCGAAGGGATAGCTCTGAGGCAGCGGTTGAGTGGCCCCCTCGCCACGACGAACCGTAACCGTCTGAAGGCTGTTGGAGTCAATGTTTGGACCCTGGCCCTGAGTGTCGATGATGCGCCCGAGAAAGGAGCCACCCTGAGTGTCGGTGGTCACCACGTGGGCTGTGAACACCGAGGAGGGCACGAACTGGTTGATAAAGCTTGTGGACTCACCAATGTCCAGAACGATCTGGATCGTCTTTCCGTCGGGGGATACCTGAGCTTGACCTGCCAGCGGACCGACCTGGCCAAACGTGAACCCTGGGTTGGGAACCTCGGCGAGACGGTGGTACCAGTCAAAATTCTGACCGTCAAAGCGGATCACGTCGGTGAAGGTATCGAGGTCCGTGACTTCAATGGGCGTTCCCTGGGCGTTGAGAAGAACGGCGTAGATGCCGCGACCGCTGCGGTCGATCTCTCCGTTGGGGTTGACCGCGATATTAAACTCTAGCAGGCGAAGGTCGGAGGAGGTGAAGGTCCCACCGTTTCCGAGAGGGTCCGTGGATTGACGGTTCGTACCTTCGTCGCCGCTGCTCGCGCATCCACTCAAAAAAAGTGAGAGCAGGCACAGGCTGAGCAACAGGGTGATCTGGGGAGGAAGCTTTTTCAACATTGGGCGCCGTTCTCAATTGGACCAGGAGTTCCTTGCAGTTTCTCGGGAGGAAGGCTCTCGGAGGTCCAGGAACCTGAAAAATGCAGCCGATTCCATAAACAGTGGGTTCTACCTTTGAAACCCCGCTTGCAGCGGCTCAAGAGAGAGGTTTCTACCATGACTTGGCTTGACATTGTTTGCACTGTAGCTTTCTTTATCTTTCTAGCTCTTGCTCACAAGCGCGGAGTAGTCTTGGAAGTGGCCGATCTACTCTGTATCATCGGTGGCGGTTTTTTCGCTTTCAGGACCTTTCGTCCCATTGCCGGAGCTTTGAAAAACTCGGTGTTCAGTGGATTCAGCCTAGAGTTCTTGGAGAGGTTCTGCCTTTTCACCGTCTTCATAATCTGCAGTTTGGTAATTTTTGCCGTCGGTCTGAATTTCCAGCGCAAGGTCAAGGAAGAGAAGATTCTGGAGCGGGAACTGGACGAGCGCTTAGGTGTTGTCGTCGGATTCTTCAAGACCATCATCGTTTTGGTACTCTTTCTGGGATTGCTCTTTTACAACGATGCCTTTCCCAAGCGCGAGTTGAGATCTCTAAAAGGGGGCTTCGCGGTTTCGATCCTGCTCGGCCTCGACTCCTTTGTGAAGCCGATCATCTATGTTGTGGCTCCCTCTGACTTAGCCGCTGGGTTCATCGACAAGGGCCTTGGAGACGGAAAGGCTACCAGCAAAAAGGAAGCCAAAGCCAAAGCCAAGGGCAAGACAAAAAAGAAGGCTAAAGGCGAATAGAACATTGAGAGGTCTTTTTCTTTCGGGGCTCTTGACGATCTGTTTTCTCGCCGCACCTCTCAAGGCGGAATCGGCATTCACTGGATATCTCGCGAGCGAGCGAGAGGTGCAGCGTCACGAAGGCGCGCTAGCGGTCTTGGCCGAGTCTCTGGAAGAGTGGCTGGCTGGTCGCATGAAGCAGGTGGCCTTAGTGCAGAAGCTTGAGGGGATCTCGAAAACGCTGTCGAGCTACAGGGGCCTCGACTCGACTGTCTTTAGCCAAGTGGCAGGCCTGGAACAGAAGATGTTGGACCGTACCTTGGCCTTTGCCAAGACCGATTCTCCCGACTCCGATGGGCAACGCGCGCTCTTTTTGTCCCTCAGCGAACTCAACGAGAAGAGAAACCTTGCCCTTTTGGGATGGCGCAGCAAGCGAGTCTCGGAGTTGTTGGCCGTGGACCTGCCCAGTCCGGCTCACAGCTATTTTCGATGGGAGGCTGGCTGGCTACCGCTCTGGACGGAAGAAGTGCGGCTGACCGGTGAACTGCAACGGAGGCTTCTTGATTCCGGTGATGACTCCCAGTCCAACACAGACATACTCAAGGGGCTTCTCAGGCTGCGGGCGCGGGCTGAGTCCATCGCAGTCCCGGACGCCTATGCGCCTCTGAACAGCCTCTCCAAGAAACGTTTGACGCTGCTGGCTCGAACAGGGGAGCAGTTGCTGAGAATGGACGAGCGCAAGAGTCGAGGTGCGCTCACTCGAGTTCGCAGATTGAGTCGCCAACTCTCCGAACTCACCGAAGAGTTTCAGCTGAGGCGACTGGCCATTTTAGCGGCTCCAGGTTTCGCCCAGAAATAGAAGAGACCCAAGAGGATTCTCGGGTCTCTTCTGATTCCAAGCCTTGGGGCTTAGAGCTTAGAGCGGTCCTCCGGCTGAGGTGCGCTTGAGGAATTGTCCGCGGCCCTTTTCACCTTTGAATTCTCCGTTTTCGAAGGACAGGTGACCTCGCACGAAGACGTGCGACGGTGAGCCTGAGAGGGAGAAGCCCTCGTAGACGTTCGAGTCACACTTACTGTGATGAGTCTGAGCGCTGATGGTGCTGTTCTTATTGGGGTCGAAGATGACAAGGTCAGCATCGGCGCCGGGAGCGATGACACCCTTTTGCGGGTAGAGGCCGAACAGTTTGGCCGGGTTGGTGCAACACACCTCGACCCAACGGTTCTCCGAGATGCGCCCTTTTTCTACACCGTAGGTGTAGAGGAGTGAGAGGCGCTCTTCCAGGCCGTTCAGTCCGTTGGGGATGAGGCGGAAGTCGTCTTTGCCCATATCTTTTTGTCCCTCGAAGTTGAAGGTCACGTGGTCGGTACCAACGGTTTGCACGATGCCGTTGGCCAACGCGCCCCAGAGGACTTCTTGATCGTGCTTCTTTCGGATGGGCGGGCTCAAAACGTATTTGGCTCCCTCGAAATTCGGGAGGTCGTACACCGAGTCATCCAACAGGAGGTACTGGGGACAGGTCTCACCGTAGCTCTGCCATCCTTTGAGGCGTGCTCGGGAAAGCTCTTCAACGGACTCGCGGCATGTCATGTGAACGATGTAGGCTGGCTGGCCGGCTAGTTGACCGAGTTCTAGAATGCGACCGGTCGCTTCGCCTTCGGCAACAGGGGGCTGACAGAGTGGATGGTAGTGGGTCGAGAGCTTACCTTCCTCGGCGAACTTTCCGGCAATGAATTTCAAGACGTCCCCGTTGACGGCGTGGGCGCTGACAAGGCCGCCGAGTTCTCGAACGGTCTGCATGAGGTCAAAAATGGCGTCATCGGGGATCATCAGGGCACCCTTGTAGGCGGTGAAGACTTTGAAGCTGGTAATGCCGTGCTTGAACATCTCTTTGACTTCAGCCTTGACCGACTCATCCCAGTGGGTGATG
>CAZVVF010000197.1:0-7076 GCA_964630575.1 uncultured Burkholderiales bacterium
CAAAGGGGTTGGCTCCTCCGGAGGCTGAGCTGATGAGAACGTTCGCCTCAGCGAGCTTCCAGCCATCGATAGGTGCCGATGTGAACGGACCATAGCTCGGTGGGTTAGCGTCTGTAGGAAAGGTATCCGCTGCCGCTACCCGACTGAACTGAACTCGAATATCAAGCTCCCTCACAGTGCCTGTAGGGGTTCTAGATTCGTCCTCATAGTTCTTGAAGGCCAAGCTCTGGAAGGTGACCTCTTTAGGGTCGATCACCGTCACTTGAACCTGAAGGTCCAAAGCGTTCGGGTCCGCGGGGTCTGCAACGCTAGGGTCGATGAGGATATTGAAGTTCCGAACCGCACCGGGTGCGGTTACCCTCGCAGGGTCCGCAGGGTCAGCAAGAAGCCTTCCCGTGTGGTCGAAGGAGCCTCGGAATCTCTCACCGCGCTGCCAACCGGCAGCGATAGCACGATAGGTATTCCTGGTGGCGACCTGAAGGCTATTGGAACCAACCGGAACTCCACCCACGATAGGCACAGCCTGACGCTGAGTGATATAGGTATCATCACTGACCGCGTTGGCAGCGTCGTAAGCCGGTCCCGGGAAGCCATCGGCGTCACTCGCGACTCCGTTCTGAAAATCCGCATGGATCGGGTCGATAGCATAACTGTCATCGAAGAGTTCGATGAGACCGTCATTTGCGGTTGCCGCAGCTTCCATGGTGAGGCTGTACTCGTTGAACTTAAGCTGTCGGACAACGCCGGTGTTGAAGGTACCGATGACCTCCACCAGACCAACGTAGCCGCGCGGAAGGTTCACAGCAGGAGCGGTGGCACCACCCGTTGGGATATCGATCCCACCGAACTGGTAAACCGCACTGACCAGAAACTCCGCCAGCACAGTGACGTCTGTGGTAACCACAGCGTCGCCGCCGTTGAAACCCGCACCAGCGATGGTGAAGTTGATTTGAACCGGAGAGCCTGAAGCCGTGGAAACTCCTGTGGCCACGACTTGTCGCCCGTTCAAGGTGATATTGGGACCAGGGTTGGTTCCAGGAACAACATCCAATACCAAAGACGCGAAGTCTGAGACATCGACTGGGTCACCAGCGCTGAGTTGTGCCGTAACGGTGAACTCTTGGACTCCACCTGGTGCCAGAGTGATGTCCTCTGGTGCCACCGTCAGTTGCTGTACATAGATGTCACCAACAGTGACAGGAACCGTGGTGTTGAGATTGGGATTCTGACCGATGGTCGCAATCGTCAAGTCACCCGTGCTCGGGTTCACCGGGGGTGCCGGTGCAGGGTCAGAGGTCACGAGACCGGTCACGTCGTCGACGCTAAAGGCCCCACCGGAAACACCGAAGCTCACGGCCGTGTCAGGGTCGAGCGTGTTCGAGTTGCCGTCGCTAAAATTGCTCGTGACCGATACGGTTTCTTCAAACCCACCGTAAGGAAGAGAGATAGACGCAGGCTCGACTGTCAACGTTTGAAGTATCGCGGCGTTGACATCGACAACAACCGGATTGGAAGTTGCGGCTTGATAGTTTGCCGTAATCTGTGCCGAAGCACCCACCGTTGCATTCACGCTTACTGCGATCTGCCCGGAGCCGTTGACTTCGATATTGGCATTGGTGGTACTGAAGGTCACACCATCGGCTTGCGTGACAATGGCTGTGTCACCCGTGTCGTAGGTCGCTGTTACCGTCACAGGCTGAGACACCGTACCGACCGGCAAAGACAGAGGCTGTCCTTCAACCGTCGTAAGAGTCAAGTCCGTGATCAGAGGCGGGGATACCACCCCGTTTCCAACAGCGACTGGAATCGTAACCGCTTGTCCTTGAAAGGTGGCGGAAATAGAGGCAGAACCGTCTGCTACACCCGTGATGGTACCATCAGGCGCCACTGTGGCCACACCAAGGTTGTTCGAAACGAAGGTCACTTCGCTGGTCAAGGCACCGCTCAGAGCGATCGTCTCACCGTTGCTAAAGTTCGCCTTCACCGTCGGCTGAAAAGTGTCACCGACGGCAACAGAGACGTTGACCGGCGACGAAACGACGCTATCGACTACGATAGGAACAGTAGTACCGCCCTCAGTTCCAACGATCACGGTACCGTTCGGGGGCACCGACTGATTGCTGGTGAACTGCGAAATCGGAAAGCCCTCGGCCGTATAGGCGGTCACTCGTGACGAGCGAGCCGATGACGGAACGTTGTCAAATGTTATGCTGGCTGCGAAAGGGCGAGTCTCGTTCAAAACGATGACACCCGTACCTTCTAAACCAGTGAAGAATTCGAAGCGCAGATTGACCGTATTTGTCGGAACGACAATAGGGTTCGTCTGAGCTTTCACAAAATTAAATGTTACTGAGCCGTTACCAGCGCTTGCTCCGCCGCCGCCACCAGGGGCATCGGCGGGGCTTGCTACGAAACCACCGGTGCCATTATCACTGCTCGAACATCCGGCTGCAAAAAGCGCGCAGATGAGAGCGGTGAAAAGCCCCAATAGTGACTTCTTAAGAATTCGCTGGGAAGAAAGGCCAGTCTTTTGGATAAATCTCAAAACCGTTTCCCTCCAAAAAATGTGGACATGAGATAAAGATGTCCGTAATCGGAGTCCACAAGTTAGTCGAGGACACAAGAGTTCCTCCCCTTTGAGCTCGTTATTCTGTGTAAACCCCTTCCCAAGGCCGGCATTCACACCTCGGATTGAGCCTCTTCAAGAGACCTCCCCCCCCTCTGCTAAGCGGACAAAAAAAAAGCCCCCCGAACTCGAGTTCGAGGGGCCTTTTTTTTGAGAAACGACGGGGACTACGGATTCTCAGGAGTCGACGTTGACGCCGTCACTCCAAGCGTAGCCACGACCGCGGTGGTGTTGGGGTTGGTGTAGGTCACCGTAACCGTAGCAGCGGTACCGGTAGGAACCGTATCCAACACAGAGAGCACACCGCTCGCGTCGATATCAAACCCTACGACATCTACGGAGTAGCTCAGACCCGCATCCGTGGGGCTCAGGCCGAAAATAGCGTTACCGCTATTCCCGACGACCGAAATCTGAACAGGCGTATCGGTCGCCACAACGACAGGTTGCGCATTCACAATGCTGAGGGAGTCAAAGTTGATAGCGAACTGGCTGGTTACCGAAACCGGGACCTGAAGCGTTTGACCGCCGTAGGTCGCAATGAAGTTCGTAGAACCGATAGCCAGACCACTGACCAGCGCCTGAGTGCTCACCGAAGCGATCGCTTCGCCACCGGCCTCGATCGAGTAGGTAGCCAAGTCACCGAGCAACACGATGGAACCATCGCTGTACTCAGCTAGCAAGAAGACCTGCGTCGTGCCGCCTTCGGCAACATTGATAAGGGTGAGGGTCTGGTCCAAAGAAGCGACGTTGCCCGGAGCCAGTCGCAGTTCATCGAGGGTGATCGGAACCGCGTTGTTCACGCTGTCAACCGTATTCGTCTGACCTCCGACCACGGAGATCGCTTGAGTGATGTTGTAGAGCGGAATTCCGTTGGCATCAACACCGGTGATCACGACGGTTCTCGCCGCGACAGGGATACCCTCAATGGTGATCTGGGACTCAAAGGGCTTGGTCACGGAAAATACCGGAGTACCCGAAGCCCCTCCGTCATAAAAATCAAAATAAAGAGTCGTCGTATTAGCGTCCACCGTAAAAGCGGTCTGGGCGGTAATAAAATTAAAAGTTAGAGCCCCCGTACTGGGCGCCGTTTGGTTGGATGTGGTGGCCACGTAATCCGTGGTGTTATCATTGTCGCCGCATCCTACAAGTCCGAAACTGGCTATTCCCAACACGAGAAGGGCCAAAAGTGACCGAAATCTCATAAAAATCCTCCTGAATGAATCCCTACTGGGCACTGCCCAGAGTGGTAAAGTCAGACCGGGTGCCGTATCACCGAAGATACGGCACCCGGTCAGCGCATCTTAGCTAGGTCCCGGTACCGTCGGTATCAGTCCCACCATCAGTGGGAGTATCGCTTCCGGCGGGTACGGGAAATACTTTCTGAAAAAATTCCAATCCGTAGGGATTCTCCGCTTCAACAGAGCCATCGGGACGAAAGTAGACCGACCCATCCGGCTGAATTCGGAAGATCTGAACATCTCCCGTAAACGTGTCTGAAACAGCACCGAGAAGCGCCTCTACCGTTCGGTTGTTGGAATCTTGCTGAGGTCCGGTCGCAGAGTAAACAGCTTGGCCGGCACCATTGAGCGTGCTATCGAGTTCCGCATAGATGGGATTCTCTACCGCATTGTTCGGGAACCCGTTGGCAACCGTCACAAAGGACTGGAACTCTTCCAGGTCCGCCTCCTGTGCCGTCAAAACGAAGCGACCAGTCGGCTCGACCTCTATGTTGGTCATGTTGCGACTAGGGAAGAAGAGACTTCCCGGGTTGCCCACAAAACTGAGACGTCCGGTCGCAGGGTCGATGGAATAAGCCTGCAGAACGCCCAGATAGGTTCCCACATAAAGGTTATCCGTCTGAGGGTTACAGGCTACGTCACCCAGCGGCGCGGCTAAGTCCACACCGATCGGCCCAAAACCACTGAAAACCTCAATCTGGGTCAGATTGCCATCAGCTTCGATCCGATAGCCAGCCAAGGTGTTCGAAGAACGACCTGCGACATAAAGGAAATTTCCACTGCGATCAATAGACGCACCGCGAGGGTCTGTCACCGTGGGGATCGCCACGGGTCCAGTCAAGGTTCCGTCGGACAGATTTCGACTGTAGCTCAAGAGCTGATTGTTGGCGTTGTCGATCGCGAAAACGTATTTTCCGTCGGCGGTCGAGAGTATCTCTACCGCGTTATTGATGCCGCCAGCGCCTGCCGGGAAGGGAAGGGTCTGGAGCGCCTGAAGACCGCCGGTCGGGCTCACCGAGAAGGTGATCAGCGACTGGTCTACGCTCGCATAGAACTGAAGCCCCGTGGCACTCCAACCGCCAGAGACGAACTTGCCCTGGTCGGCCTGAAAAACTCTGATAGGAGCCCCGTCAGCGACGTTTCCAAACACCATAACAGGCGGGAAGACTTCGTCGAGCGGCTCTTCGGTCTCAAGTGAAAAAATTTGCAGTTGGGCATTGTTGATCGAGGTGTCCGGGTCATCGATACCGCCTCGCCCTCTGGCTCGGCTCATTCCGATACAGTAGGTAGCGTTCGGGTTGATGTAGACCGACTGATACCCCGTGGTACCCTCGTTCTGAGTATCGACCTCAGGCTCTGAAGGTTCGGCTTCCCCTCCGGGTGGCAACAGATTGCCGTTAGGAAGCGGGGTATCCGCAATTCCGACAATCTCATAGAGCAAGGCCCGATTGCTGCCGCTGTCGTCACCGCTACCGGCGATCACTTCGCCCGGTGCGTCAGCCGGGGCGCTCTGCCCCGCTCCGAAGACGGGAGAAAACGTCACCTGTCCACGCTGCCCTATAATGAAATACTCGCGTAAACCCAACCGCTCCAGAGCAATATTCTCGCTGTTTACTGATGAAATATCCGTCGCGTCTGCGAAAGATCCTGAACTACTAGACTCACATCCAAAGACGGACAAACCGATGGCGGTCGCCGCTATTAGATTCAAAATAAACTTATTCTTCCTCATAACACCTCCGTGAGTCGGGCCACCTCCTCCCCTTCGAGGCAGTCTGGCAACCCGACGCCTCCCTGTTGGGATGCTGCCGTTTGGGCAAATATGAGCGGAGCTTCGCAAATCCGATCGAGAATCCTCTCCGAGGAAGAAAGGGTCTTGCCCGCAGACCGAGAGGAAAAGCCCCCAGCGAAACACTCCCGAAGAGTCAATCCTCGGCTAGGCATAAGGGTTACCCGCACCCAGACGCGAGTTCTCGCCGGGAAAACTACTTCATCTGGAGAGGGACAGAAAGCTTGAGAGCGCCCTCGAGTTCGAGGAGTTTCGGAGCCTGTTTGGGCTCGAATCGGAAAACGAGGTCCCCTTCCCTACTGGTTCCGGGATCCAGAGTTCCGTCGGGCAAATAGCTCCTCGTTCGACTCGCCTCGACGCGGGTTCCGTCGGCGCACCGAACAGTAAAGCTCCCGAGGTTCGACTGAGCCACCCGGCTCTGATTCTGCTGCTGCAACTTGACCCGTAAAATCCGGTCAGAGGGGTTGACCTGCCACGTTCCGCTGGCGAGATGAACTTTATAAACCGAGTTCTCGGCACTGGCAGGCTGGAGACTGCCTGAGGCCCGGAAGGGGTCGTCATTCACGGGTGCCTTCGGCGCGTCGGGGATGGGGATCAAGCCACTCACTTCAGGCCTCTCAGTGGGCTCCGACGGCCCCCCTTCGGTGGTGACGCTCAAAGGGACGGCCCCCGACGGCGAGACCGCCACAGTGGGCTCGCTGGGTCCAGTTGGAGCGACCACCTGCACCACCGGTTCGGAGGTCCCAGACGAGGCCTGAACCTCTCCCGGTCTCGGCAGGCGATTGGGCAAGGCTTCCGGGGGGCGAGCCGGAGGACGGGCCCCTGGTCTCATGTGGGGTGCCATGGCAGCTTCCGACGTTGGGTCGAGATCGATGATGGGCCCCTGAGGTTCCCCTGGATACTCGCTCCAGGGGTGAGCATGGTCGGGACCGTTCTGAGACATAAACAGAGCATCGGTCCGGCCATCTAGATGTGGACTCACGCTCTCCATCGCCTTGAGTTCCTCTCTCTTAGAGGCCAGTAGGTCCATGCCGGGATGCATGCTACCGGCCGTGACCTTCGGCGTCATGTTCACGTAGACAATATCGTCTACAACAACCGACTCCAGCAGGGTTTCGACACCATTGGCAAAGAGAGTCCGGGTGGCAAAATCGTAAGCGAAGTCGATGCTCCTGTGGTAGCCCACAACCGAGGCAGGGTACCAGATCTGACCATTCTTCTTCACTCGTGAATAGGGTGCGACCTTACCATCTACCAAAACCGGAGGCCCCAAGTGGGTCGGGGAAGCCGAAGCGGAGGTCGCCACACAAAGCCCTAGCAACCCAGTCGCCAATATCAATTTCGCCATTGTCAGTCTCATAGGTCTTTATCTTACTGGAACTCGTCCTCGGCCACAATGTTCCGGACGAACCCAGCCGAGCTA
>CAZVVF010000198.1:0-7054 GCA_964630575.1 uncultured Burkholderiales bacterium
CGATGGTGGCTCCAAGTTCGGACTAAACGGGACCACCTGTCGGCTCAAAGATATCCACGAAATGCTCATGGGCAGCGGAGTGGGTCCCGGTAGCTTCTTTGTTCTGGGTGGAAAAGAGGTCGACCGAGTTCTCTCCACGGACCCCAAAGACCGCCGCATGATGCTGGAGGAAACAGCATCGGTCAACCGCTACCGTTTCCGCAAGAAAGAAGCCGCCCGCAAGCTCGACCAGACCGAAGACAACCTGATCCGACTCAACGACATTCTCAAAGAGGTCGGAGAGCAACTCTCCGAGAGCAAACGCCAACTCCAGCGCTACGAGCGATACAAAGCCAGCAAGGATGAACTCGCCAATCTTCAGCGTCGTGTCGCTCTTCACGATGTGACCTCACTGCGCTCTGAAGCTCAGAGCCTAACCGCTCAGATGGAGCGCATCACGCAGCAGATGGCAGAGGCCAAGGAGCTTGAGTCAGCCGCCCGCCAAGCGATGGAGAGCATCTCCTCAGAAAAAGAAACGGCCGACCGAGAGCGGGAAAAGCTCTCGGCTCACCTCTCGGCGCTACGAGAGCGAACCGGAGCCACCAACGCAGCCCAGAACAGTCTTGGCGCGCGCCGAAAGCAGCTCCAAGATCAGATCAAGAACTCTGGACAATCGCTCGAGACCGGAGCCGACCGAGTTCAGGCCCAGATGGAGCACATCGCCTCACTCTCCAATCGTCGTGGGGAGCTCAACACGGAGCTGGCTCGATCCCGCCAGCACCTGGAAATGATCTCCGAAGAACTCGGTCGTCTCCCGGTGGAAGCCGGAGGGGAACCCGCCGCCGAACTTCGCAACCGCAAAGAGAGCCTGATAAAGAGACAGCAGTTGTTGCAGGAGGAAGCCTCTCGCGACGTTGCCGAGGAATCCGCTGACTTCGACCGCAAAGAAGAGCTGGAGTTTCGTCGCCTAGAGCTTCAGGAAGAGAAAAGCCGCAAGGGTCCCGAAGGCGAAACGGTCGAGTTTTTCGACCTCGAGAGCGTCGAGAAAGAGCATGCTGAGCTGCAGGTCAAAATCGAGCAACTCAAGGCCCGTCGCGACCAGTTTCAAGGCGACCTAGTCGAGGAGATCGCTAACGGTCGCGAACTCGAAAACCATCGTCGCCCCTTGGTGGCCCGCATCGCTGAGTTCGAAGCACTGGCCGAGGACCGCACCAGCCTGCCACCCTCTGTACGCACAGTCTTGGGCTGGAAAGACCCTGGCATCGTTGGCCTCGTGGGTGATCTGATCAAAGTTCCGGGCGGCCTTGAAGTCGCCTTCGAAGCCGCTCTCGGCGGGAGTGTCAACAACATCATCACCCGCGACAAGAGAACGGCCTCCGACCTCATCAACGAACTGAAGCGACAAAGGGCTGGCCGATGTACCTTTTGGCCACTCGATCTCAAGCGCAACAGTGGTCGAAAACCTGACATCCCAGACCGGCGCGGCGTCATCGGCTGGGCTCTGGAACTGCTCGGTTACCCTCAAGAGATCGAACCGGTCCTCCAGCAACTGCTGGGCCGCACTGTCATCATGGAAGACATGCCCACGGCGCTGGCTCTCTACGACCGCTGCTACGGGTCACGCCCTCACTTGGTCACCAAGGGAGGCGAATACCTCAATCCCTCTGGTGCTCTCACAGGTGGGGCCCGGCACAACAATCGCAGCGGCCTACTCGCAGCCCGGTCCAAGCTCAATCAAGCCAGGCAAGACCTAGCGGCCCTAGAGCAAGCCTCCATACGCGTCATCCAAAGAATTGAAAAACACCAAAACGGCCTGGAAGAGACCGAAGCGGCACTGCGCAGACGCCAAGAGAAGCTGCAGGAACTGTCCGCTGCCCTGGCCCAAGGGCGCGCTCAAGATCAAGAGTTGAACCGACAGAAAGAGAGACTCGAAGGCGAATTGAGTCGCCTCGATGGCGAGTTGCAGAAGCTCATCGAGCGCCAAAACCAGCGTTCTGAGCGACACACTCGTCGCACTCAGGAACTCGAAACGCTCACCGTTGAACTGACCGCCCTAGAAGCTGAGTTGGTCACCTTCCGTCAACAGGAGTCCGAACTCAGTCAGAAGCGTGAAGCCATGCGCACCGAACGAATGCAGGCCGAACTGCGCGTTGAGCGGGCTCAAGAGAGGCTCGCCGACCTAGAGCGTGAGCGGAGCCGAGAAGAGGAACGACTCGTCGACCTGCGCGGCGACCGGGCCCGTGCCGAACAAGATCTAGCCCGCTGCAAGGAGGGCCTGGCTGCCATCGACGACGAGGAGAAACGACTCGAAATCGAATCTGTCGACCTGGTCAAGCGAGTCGAGATCAAGACCGAAGAACTTCGACAGGTGCGCCTCTCGCACCAGGCCATCGACGAAAAATCCGAGCGTCTCAATAAGGATTTCGCTCGCGCTTCGGCTCAGCTGCAAAAATACAATTCCGAACTGCATCGAATCGAGCTTGAGCGAACCAAGGTTACAACCCGCTACGAAGAGTCGATCCAGCGCCTCAGCGACGGCAAGACCGACCGCGAGGAACTCCTTCGGATGGCTGAGCAAACCGAGCCGCTCTCACCTGAAGAGATGATCGGGTGCAAGAGTCGCCTCGGTCAACTCAAGCACTTTCTGGACAATTTCGGTGGGGTAAACCTCGGGTCCAGAGAAGATTACGAACGACTCTACGAGCGCTTCCACGGCCTTGAGACCCAGATCGTCGACCTCGTAGAGGGCAAACAGAGCCTTGAGAAGATTATGCGAGAGCTCGATGAGGCGACGACTCACCTCTTCATTGAAACCTTCCACAAAGTCAACGAGACCTTCGGAAAGCTCTTCACGGACCTTTTCGGAGGCGGCACCGCCGAACTCGTACTCTGCAACCCCGACGACCCTCTCGACTCCGGCGTAGACATCGTGGCTTGCCCACCTGGCAAACGCCAGCAGAATATGATGTTGATGTCCTCTGGAGAAAGAGCCCTCTCGGCCATCGCCTTTTTGATGTCGCTGCTGGCCTGCAAGCCGAGCCCCATCGTCATCCTAGACGAGCTCGACGCTCCTCTAGACGAGCGGAACGTAGAGAAAGTCGCCACGCGCCTGCTCGAATTCTCCAGCAGCTCTCAGTTCTTGGTGGTCACGCACAACCGCAAGACCATGGAGTTCGCCGACCTTCTCTACGGCGTCACCATGACCGAGCCGGGTGTCTCACGAGTTCTGACCGTGGAGCTCTCCGAAGTAGAAGAAAAGTTAGGGGCCCTGGTTTAAAATGAAACTTCTGGATGTTCTCAAGACCGACTTCACCCTCATGGTGAGCCTCCCCAAAAACGACCCCGCGCTGGCCGAAGCCGCCATCAAGGCTGGTGCGCAATGCCTGAAGGTCCACGTCAACTGCCACCACTTTGCATCGGACACCCGATTTGGAAGCTGGGCCGAAGAAAAGACCGCCATCTCCGAAATACTGAGCCTCATGGGAGAGGTTCCACTCGGCATCGTAACGGGTGAGACGCAGCAACCCTCACCCACGGATCTTGAAGAGATCTCTCAGAGCGACATCGACTTCTGGGACCTCTTTTGCCGCTACACGCCTCCCGAGTTCATGTCGCTGCCAAATCTCGGCCGCATGGTCGCCATCGATTCGAGCTGGGAGCCGTGGCTCGTAGAGTCCCTCAGCGCTCTCGGAGTCGACGTGATCGAGAGTTCTATTGTGCCCAGAGAACTCTACCGGAGCGAACTCAACCTGGAAGATCTCGCGCGCTACCACCGTCTTGCCCAGTGCTCGCCCATGCCTATTCTCATCCCGACTCAAAAGGCCATCAAACCTGGCCAGGTCGGCTCACTCAAAGCCGCTGGTGCCGCTGGCATCACAATCGGTGCCGTGGTCACCGGACTCGAAGCCTCCAGCCTTCACGATGCCACCGCGTCTTTTCGCCAAGCCATCGATAGCCTCTAAGCCCACCCTACATCACAGCGCTAGCCAGGGCATGTTTGCTCAATATGGAATCGATTCAATCGTGTATACAATTTAACCAAGAACTTTGAAGGGTTTTCAATTTTCGGTTGAGAAATATTCCTCTATGAAAAAAGCTGCGATCTTCATCCTGTTCCTCACCTCCTTCGCGTGGGCTCAAAATGACCCCGTGGTCTTCTCCAGAGAAACGATTCGGGGGGCCAAAGTAAACCTCGTCACTATCGACCTCAACTCAGAAGCGATCGACATCCGACCGATCCTGGCTCCAGCGGGCTCCACCAAAACGTTCCAAAGTCTCCTCAACCAAGGAAACGGTCCCTACGCCGCGATCACCGGCACCTTTTTTGACCCAGCGACCGCGATCACGGTAGGCAACGTGGTTCACAACGGCCGACTCATGACCGAAGGGTCCGTGGGAAGCGTGATGACGATCGGCGACGACGGAAAAGCGCGAGTCCGCTCGTTGGAAGGCAAGATGGGACGCCACATTGATTGGGCGGGAACCAAATTCGCCGTTTCTGCTGGGCCTACGCTCATCACAGACGGCACCATCGCCATCTCTCCTGGCTCCGAAGGATTCAAAGACCGCGGGCTTTACGGGGCTCGAATGAGAGCCGCCATGGGCGTGACAGAGCAAAACAAGCTTCTTCTTCTGACCAGCCGTCAGCCCGTCACCCTCCACGAGCTGGCACGCATCTTTGAAAACCTGGGGGCTAGAGATGCCGTCAACCTCGACGGAGGAAGCTCGACGGCCCTCTATCACGGCGGAAAAGTTGTTTCCCGACCTCGAAGAAGCCTCACCAACCTCATCGCCGTCTACGCCGCAGGCTCAGCGCCCGATCAATCCAAGGCCCTCTCCCAGCAGTACGCCGTGGCCTACTCGCACTACCTCAAAGGGACCAAGCTCTTTAAGCAGGGAGCCCTAAAGCTGGCTCATTCTCAGGTGCGCAAAGCTCTTTCGATGGCACCAGACAGGCCTCCATACTGGGAGACCTTGGGAGAGATTCTAGAGTCGGCACAGGACATCGAGGAAGCCGCCATGGCTTACATCAAGGCCGCCGAACTCTATTTCGAGCGCTCCCAAGACGACAAAGCAAAACGCTGCGCGTCCATCGGATTCTCCTTGGCCCCCAATCTACGAATCGACTACCCCGAACTGAACGAACTGGTGCCCCTGGAGGCCAACCTTTCCAAATCAGGCAGCTAACGCCCCTACCACAGGCGACAAAACAACCTCTCTCCAGAGGTTGTTTTTTTATGCCCACGACAGCGAGATTCCCCACTGTCGCCCATGCAAAAGGACCACCCCTTGGGGTGGTCCTTTCCACTGTCAGCTGATCTGGCGAAGCTTACAGGTGAGCCCCTACGTAGTGAGGCATCATGGCACGCCAGGTGGGCCAGTCGTGAGGCATATCGTGGCCCCAGATGTCCAGCTTGTGAGGCACACCTTTTGAGGAGAGAACGCCGCTCAACCAACGCGTCGCATCGGGTTTTTCGTAGTCCCCGGAGCCACTGAGAAGATAGATGTGGCGCTTGTTCTGAAGCATAGGGAGATAGTAGTCGTCCCAAAGGTCAGGCAAGTACTCGGCGGGGTTGTTGAAGTAGATATTCTGATCGTGGTAGCCGTAGCTCTCATAGTAATCGCGAATATCGTAGCCACCACTCATAGCGATCGTTCCTGCGAAAAGGTCCGGTCTGCGGAAGAGCTGATTGGCCGCGTGGAAAGCGCCGAGGCTAGCTCCCACGGTGATAATTCCGTGGTTGCCGTTGCACTTGTGCCAAATGTAGGGCACGACTTCCTGAGCGATGTAGTCATTGAAGCCCTGTTGAAGCAACCCTTTTACCTTCGGGTGACAGCGTTTGTTTAGCCAGCCCTCACGGTTGATGCCGCCCACGGAGAAAACACGAATTTTACCGGCTTTGATGTAGGGTTCCAAACAGTCGATCATCAGGAAGCGCTCGTGCTCTAAGTAATCAGCGGCTGCCGTTGGGAAAAAGAGTAGGGGACGGCCATAATCGCCATAAGAAGCGATGCTCATCTCCATGTTCAGGTTGTTGCTTATCCAGGTGTCTTGTGACTTATACATTTCTGCTCCACCGAGAGCGTGGCATTTTCATGGCTCAACCACGGGTCTCGTCTAATAAAGTGTGTTTGGCATGGTTACCCGCAAGTCAGAGATCTAAACGTGATCGCCCTAAAGAAAAAGAAAAGGGTGCCCCTGAGCCATTGAGAATCAACAGGTATGAGAAATCTCTTGCGGCTCGTTCTACTCTTGCTTGTTGGCCTCGTCCTCCCCAGTCAGGCTGAAGACCTGAATATCGACCGCTTTTGCCTCGAGAACAATCTTGGCCCTACCAAGGTCGAAGAGCTGGGGCTCGACGCCTACACCTGCTACTGGCCGGCAGACGTCGATTACAAAGAAGCCCAGGTCGAACTGATCGTTGCCTCACTCGATGCCGAGGGCCTCAAACAAGTCAAAGAGAGCGGGAGCAGTCCCTACCAGATGATGCTCACCAATTTCACCGGTATCTTTAGCGAGCCAGAATCCATCAACAAAACGCTGTTCGTGGGAAGCACCGGAGCCCGGCAGGTCTATCACAGCAAGATCCCGCGAAAGAACACCGTCAATACCTCCTCCAAATATCTCGACGACGGGAGCTTTGTCTTTGTAGCGGTGCGCTCGTTCAAAACTCCCAACCCCAAGGCCGCAAAGCTGATCACCGCCATCGCCAACACCTTCAGAGTTCGCTAGAGCTCTTCTTTCTCAAAGGCATCGATAGCCTTGATACAGGTCTTGCGAACAGCGTCGACGTGGTCGGTTGCCGTGAGATAGCCCACGGCCCCACCAGCCAAGGCTGTCGATTTCGCCACAGCCAGGGCCGCTGCGGTCTTGAGAAAGAGAAAGCCCGGGCTAACCAAATTCGCCAGAAAAAAGAGAAACAGAGGGGCCCCTGCCATCCCCACAGCGGCTTGGGTCTTGGGTGCAGCATCCCCAGGTATCTCTTCCCAGAACTCGACCAGCTTCAAGCGAGTTAGGGGCAAGAGTCGGATAAACTCCAACACCGGCTTGAGGCGAGAGGGCTGCATCCAACCC
>CAZVVF010000199.1:0-7037 GCA_964630575.1 uncultured Burkholderiales bacterium
CAGCCTCAGTTCGAACGACGGATCGAACTCTCTGGTCATCCCCGTAGCAAGGAGTCGCTGGCTCTTTATACTTTTGTCACCGAGGCCTTTGTCCAAACCGACGCCCAGAGGGCCAAAGAGGTAACCCTGTCCGCTCTCGAAGCCGACCCGGACTCTCCGTCGATGCGCTTTCTGTTGGGTCTTATTACTTACCAGGAGGGCAGTCTGGAACTCTCTCGCGGCGAGTTTGAACGCGTTCTTGAGTTGGACCAGGATGGTCTGTGGCAGGAGCCGAGGTTCGCCCTGGACTGGAACGGCTGGAAGGCTCGAGTCATGGTGGCCAAGCTGGCTCGTCAGCAAGGCGATACCGAAACGGCCCTTCAGATCTTGACCCAGGCCGACGATTTCGATCGCTCTGATTCCGAAGGTTTGATCGAGATGGCGGAGTTGCTCGTTGAGAATCAACGCTATGATGATCTGATCAACCTGATGAAGCTGGTAACGCCGGGGCCCTCAAGACTCAATCGGTTGCTGGCCGAGAGTCTTTTGGGCAAGGGCCGTTTGGCTGAGGCGCACTCGATCTTTGAGACCGAGGCGAGTTTGTTCGTCCCGGAGTGCACCGCCTCAGTCACAACCGACGAATCGGCAGACCTGACTGGGCAGGTTCAGGCTTTGTGGTCCAAGGCCGTGGCCGGGGTTGCTCTCTCCGACGAACTCGCTGAGTTGCGAGAGGACGCCTCTGGTTTTGTCCAGTCAGACCCGGTCGCTGCAAGCCTGTTCTTGCTGCACCGCTATCAATCTGGGGCCTGGGATGACGGGAGTGCTCTGGAGCGAGAGATCAACGAATTGTGCCGGACTCACTCCCAGAGCGTGGAGGTTTGGGAGACGGCGGCAAAACTCTACGGCGAGATCGGATTGCAGCAGCAGGCCCAACTCTCACGCTTGGTGGGCAGCAAGCTGCGTCACGGCTCCCGCCCTGGACCCACAGGCGCCTACACCACGCGGGCGGCCTCCGGTGCCAGGGTTTTGGTTGGAGTGGTGACCGAGTTTGGCCCTCTGGTGGTCAAGATCGAAGCAGATGTGGGGCGTAGCTCTCAGGACCAACTCTTCGGCTGGGGACGAGACTTTCTCATGCCGGGATTGGAACTGGCCAAGAGCGTTTTGGAAGGCTTGGCTCAGAGTCGTAGCGCCCAACGAGAGATCTGCCCCGAGCTGTCGTTTATTCCCCGGAGTTTTCGGGTGATGATCACCCCGGTTGCGGTTCCCACGGAATCCGTCAGCGACCGGCTGCTGTCCGATGGCGAGTTGGGGAGTATCCCCTTAGGCTTTCTGGTCGCCCTCCTCTCGGTTCTCAAGGCTCCGCCGAGTCCCAAGATCTTGGTGATGGGTCGCTTGGGACTTCGCGGCCAGATCGATGGGGTTCCAGAGTTGGAGGAGACGCTGTTGGCGGTTCATCAGACTGGCGCCGAGTGGGACCAATTGCTGTTGGCCGAAGCCGGTGGGTTCCGCTTGGTAAGAGCCTCGGCATGGTTGTGGCACGGACGCTCCGTGACCTTGGTGAAGTCGGCCGCCGAGGTCACAGCCTGGCAATCCACCGGACCTAGGAGTGAGGTAGCCTCGCTATGAGAAGAACACCCGAATTCGAAGCGACGCTCGACCGAGCGCGGGAAGAGTGCCGACTCTTGGGCCACGGGTTTGTGGGCTCTGAGCATCTCTTGCTCGGTTTGCTCGGCTATCGCGAAGGGGCCGCTGCCAAATTTCTGCGCGAACGGAAGTTCTCACTATCTCGTTTGCGGCAAGACGTTATCGCTCAAGTGGGTAAGGGTGATGGCTCTTTCAGTCTGGACAATCCTCCCCCCTCACTGCGAGCCCTGGGGATCGTCAGGCTCGCTGAAGAGATCGCTCGCCTAGAAGGCACTGAGGCTGACAGCTTGACCCTGCTGTGGGCGCTTTTGCGAGACCGCGAATCCGATGCCAGTCAACTCTTGACCAAACTGGAAGTCGATCTGGCCAGTTGGGCTGCGGCCGTCGAGGAGAGGATCGGTGAGCGGACGCGCAGACGACCCCGGACGTTCTTTCGCAAGGGCGAGAGACAGCGCTCTCTGCAGGCCGAAATGCGGCGCTGGAAAGAGCGCATGAAAGAGGCGCGGGATCTGATCAACGAGCAGATGGTCGGGCAGTCTTCAGCGGTGGACCGAGTGGTGGCGACCTTGACTCGCGCTTGGGCCGGACTGGCAGAGTCACGACGCCCTTTGGCCTCGTTTCTCTTTTTGGGACCTCGTGGGGCGGGCAAGGCAACCTTGGCGAGGCTACTGGCCCCACTGCTCTATGGCGACGAGGAACGTCTGCTGCGGATCGATATGGAAGAGTTCGCCGGTGAGGAGGATGCCGAGCGTCTGACCGGCTCACAACTCGAGCCCTTGGGTCTGTTGACGAGTCTTGCCTTGGAGTATCCTTACTCGATCTTTCTCTTAGAGAACATCGAGCGCGCGCATCCTCGCGCTTTGGCCAAGGTGACCCAAATTCTTGGTCGAGGGTTTGCGGCCGATGGTCAGGGCCAGCGCGTGTCATTCCGGGAGCACGTTATTGTTATGTCCGTCAATATCGACGGTGAACACATGGAGCGCAACAATCCGTTGGGCTTTCGTCTCTCCTCGCGGGGCAGCAAGGACATCGATGCCTTAGAGCGCGATCTTCTGCCGGAGATCGAGCGTGAATTGGGACGTGAGATTTCTGAGAAGGTCGATGAGGTGATTCTCTTTTGCCCCTTAGAAGAGGCCGAGTACCGTGAGTTGTTGGACCGTTGGTCGCGGGAGCTTGAGGACAAACTCTGGCAACGCCGATCGTTGCGCGTGACGCTGAGTCCCAAGATCACAAATGCCATCCTGGCAGAGTCGCACACCACACCAGACTCGCTCCGACGCAGCTTCCTTCGCTGCGTGGAGAATCGTTTGGCAGCCGAGATGCTGGATGGGCGACTGAAAGTGGGGGAGAGCTATCAGCTAGAGGTCGCGGGAAACGGATTCAAAGTCGTCAAGGCTCACTAGCTCTCTGTCTTGTTGGAGGACGGCTGTTTCGTATCCTGGTCTCTGCGATTGAGAACGAGCCCAGAGAATGTGGGAACTCTGACTTTGCCCTGATCGGCAAGGCGGCAGAAAAGCCCGGCTGCCGACATGCCGACCGCCAGAGCCAGGCCGATCTTGCTCAACGTCTCAAATCCGTCTCCGATGTCGTTCCAGGTAGCGGGGGCTTTTTTCTCCTTGGCAACGACCGGAGACTTGGACTTCGACTCCAGGGAGGCTGGCAGATCCGCTGAGGAGCGTGTCATGAGAGTTCTACTTTTCCTTCTCGTCGTCGTCTTCTTCCGGCTCAGGCTTGGGCGCGGGGTTGAAGACGAAAACCGAGGTTGGATTTCTTAGGACGCTCGTAGGGTCACCCTTCACTCCGAAAAATTCTCCAACGATGCTTCCGTCGGCGCGCACCTCAAGAATGCGGTCATTTCCACTGTCGGCGATGTAAAACTTCTCACCGGTTTCGTCGACGGCCACTCCCTGAGGGCGGTTCAGCCTCCAGAGCTTGTGGTTTCGAAAGGCTTGTTCCTTGAGGCGTTTGCCTTGCATGTTCTTCATGTTGACGACTCGATATCCGCTGCCGTCAATAAACTTGATGTCCTCTTTAACGGTGACGATACCGGAGGGGCGAAAGCGAGAGCCGGTGAGACCGTCGCCTTCAAAAATCTGCCAACGACGGCGGTCTTTCTCCATCCAGGTCTTGAAAATTTTGCCACCTGGAGGGTCCTCACCGGCACAAATATAGAGAGCATCGTCGGCGTCGATCCAAAGGCTGCTCGGGCGTGTGAGTTGAGGATGAGTGATCGTTTCGAGCACGGGCGAATCCGCCACGATCTCCTTGACTCTGATGATTCGATTCTCGGGCATTTCGGCGATGTAAACGCCGGCTTTGCCGACGGCCACACCCATGGGGGTGGAGAGGTCTTCCAACTCGGACCATCCTTGAGCAGATTGCTGGTCAACCCTTATCACTCGGTTATTTCCACTGTCGGCAACGTAGAGCCGCTTGTCCCAGTCGAGCCAAACCTGGGCCGGCCGCATGAACCGGCCGTAACCAAAGCCCGGCAGGCCTAGAGAGGTGTAGCCCTGTCCGTTGATCCCTTGGATGATCACAATGCGACCATTGTCGGTGTCGGAGATGATGATGATGGGCTCGTTGTTCTCAGGCGGTGTTTCGCTAACAGCCTCCTCAGGAGCGTCCTCTTTTTCGGGGCCCAAGAGAACATCGATACTCTGCTCTACGGTTTGGGTCGGACCGAGCGGGGACGCTTTCTTCTCAGTGTCCGTCGCTTGGGCTAAGGCTGGTCCTATGGTGAAGAGCAGGGCCAGAAGAAAGATGGTCCAAGCTCGATAATTGTTGTTTTGGCGTGGTCGGAAAGGCAAAATAGGTTGTACTCCTCGTCAGCACGGTCTGCATCGCAGTTAGTGGCAGGCATTTCAAAACCTCCCACCAAACTGCCTTGCTTATGACTCAAATCTCTCAACCCAACGTGATCGAAAGGCTGCGCTCACGAGCGGCAGCACGACCTAAGACGATTTTTCTACCGGAGTCCTACGACGATCGGACCCTTGAGGCCGCCAGTATTCTGTACGGCCGTAGCCTGGTCAAGGTCGGATTGATAGGGGAGGAGTCAAAGGTTCTCGGCAGGGTGAAGGAACTCGGCTTAGCCTGGGGAGATATTCCCATCGTCGACCCCCGTTACGATAAGGACCGGGACAAGTACATCCAAGGCTACTACGGACGGCGTCGGCACAGAGGGTTGACCTTAGACGAAGCTCGAGAACAGCTCAAGGATCCACTCTACTACGCCAACATGATGGTCAGTATGGGCGATGCCGACGGGACCGTCGCCGGAGCCACCAATACCACGGCGCACACGGTGCGATCGGCCCTTCACTGTTTGGGGCTAAAGCGAGGCTTGAAGACAGTTTCGTCGTTTTTCCTCATGGAGAAAGAAGGCAGTTCGTTCGGCGAGGATGGGGCCTTGCTTTTTGCCGACTGCGGGGTGGTGGTCGACCCGACCAGTGAACAACTCGTAGAGATCGCTATCACCACGGCGGAAAGTTGCCGTCAGTTTCTCAACGTTGAACCTCGCATCGCCCTCTTGAGCTTTTCCACCAAAGGAAGTGCCAGACACGCGAAGGTGGATAAGGTGACGACGGCTCTAGAGACTCTCCAGGCTCGCGCTCCGGAGTTGCTCATCGACGGTGAAATGCAGCTCGATGCGGCCTTGGTCCCCAGCGTTGCCAGCAAAAAGGCCCCTCGCTCAAAAGTCGCGGGGAAGGCGAACGTTCTGGTCTTTCCTGATCTTCAGTCTGGAAACATCGGCTACAAGATCGCCGAGAGGCTCGCTGGTTACTCGGCCATCGGACCCATCTTACAGGGATTGGAATCCCCTTCGAACGATCTCTCCCGAGGTTGCAAGGCCTCCGACATCGTGGACGCGGCGGTGATGACGGCCCTTCAAGCCTAAAGGTTGAAGGGGGTCCTTCTTCTAGCGCTCGGGCTCGAACCAATCATCATCGTCGCCGCCTCCCAGCCAGCCTTCCTTGTCTTCTTCGATGACGGTCTCAACTGGCTTGCTCGGGATGTCGGCAACGGTGCCGCCTCCCATAGGCGCATTTTCAAGCATGCTGTCGCCGTCTAAGCTCGGAGCGGGAGTAGGGTCGGGGGCTTGAGAGCCCACCTTCTCACGAAGTTCCTCTATTCTGTTTCGTATGGTCGGCGTGGCTAGGTTCAAGGGATCTAGCAAGACGAACCGCTGATACATTTCGAGCGCTCTGGTGTGGTCCTTTTGCTTCTCGGCAACGATACCCAAGCCCCTAACAGCGATGGAATCCATGAAGTCGTATTTCAAGGCGTTGCTGTAAGCCTCTTCCGCCGCGTTGACATTTCCAAGAAGGGAATGACAGTCCCCGAGTAGGCTCCAGAGGGAAGACTCAGCCGGGGCGCAGCCGGTCTGGTGTTCAGCCGAACTCCTGACCTCTTCAGCCAAACTCAGAGCTTCTTCTTTTCGCTTGAGCATGACCAGAATCTTGACCTTGCGAAACACCTGGTGAATCGAGTCCGGATAGGTGTGGCAGATCTCTTCCATCGTCTGCAGGGCGGCTTCCATCTTGTTGGTCCGCATCTGCGAGGTCGCCATGGAGACTGCCAGGTTCGAATGAACGTCTTCGGTCGCGTAGGTACAAGCCAAGCCCTTTTTGGCAGACTCCTCGGCTTTGCTCCACTCTTCTCGACGAACCCAGTATTCCGCCAGGCCCAGGTGCGAGCGCGCATCCCGAGGGCTCTGGACAACACTCCTCAGGTAGAGTTCCTCAGCGGTTTCGAGTTCTTCCACGGCCTCATAGATAGGCGCGATCATAGCGAGGTTTGACTCGAGCTCCCGCTGGTAGATCTCGAGCGATTCGCGGTAGCGTCCCGTTCGGAAGTAGAGATCGGCGAGAGCCCTCTCGATGGCTCGTCGTACAGAGCGCTTTTCATTGGGGTCGTAGATGATCTCGGAATAGTAATCCACGGCCTCTTGTGAGCGACCCATCCGTACGTAGAGACGTCCGAGTTCCCACAGGGCCTGAGCGTTTCGGCTGTCTGCTCGCAGCGCACTTTTGAGAGTCTCGATAGCCGACTCAAAGTCTCCACCCTGAATCTGCTGTCGGGCCAGTATGGTCCAAGCTCTCGAGTCTCCGCGAAAATTTTCCAGATGGTTCTGAAGCTCAGCGGTGAACTCCCCGTTCATCTTTCTCCAGGCATCCTGGTAGCCGGAAGCTGCGTAGACCTTGAGCAACTCCCACTTCCACTCGCGCACATTGCGATGGTGGGGGTTGGTGCTGATCGCTTGAATGTAGAACGTGCGGGCCGCTTCTAAGTCGCGAACCCGATAGCTCAAGCGAGCGGCCGACTCCAAAAGGCTTCCACTCTTGCTTTGAAACCCGAGCGCTTTGGCGAGGAGTCTCAAGCCTATCTTCTGTAACTCTATGCGCTTGCCG
>CAZVVF010000200.1:0-7009 GCA_964630575.1 uncultured Burkholderiales bacterium
GTGAAGGGGCGGTAGTCAAAGGTTGTTCCGACTCTCAGGTAGCCCCGCTCGGCAACGGTATCCAGGGCCGATGTTTGGGCTAGGGATGGCTGACTGAAGAGGAGAGTGAGAAGCAGAAGTAAGAGGGGCATAGGTTGGAGTTTTGGGTCCGCTGCGGTCAAACCTTGCGCCTCAATGGCAAAGTCAGCCGATCAGGCGCGAGGTTGGCCCCGGGGCTATCGATTTCAACCATCAGATGGATTTGGCTCCAGGCTGTCTGCGGAGCGTGAGCCAGACTTGTGGGAGCTCTCTCGCTGCAGCATTTTGTTGTGGAAGGCCTCAATGTCCTCAGTGAAGTCAGCTTTCCACTGGCCGTCCTCCTTGGTCAGGACGAGGGTCTTGACGAGAGTGGGGGAGCGGCCGCTGAGATCGCGAGCCTGCCAGGTCAGGTTCGCAGACTGTTGGTCCTGGTTGAAGTCAGTCAGGCGCCATTGGCGTTTGGAATGGCTGGCATCGAGGTTGAGAAGCTCGATCTTATTGCTGACCTGGCGTAGAGCGAGGTATTGCTTCTTGGCAGGCCAGGCCGAGACTGTCTGGAGATTCGAGGAGGCCACCACTGGTCTCAAGTCGTCAACGGTTCTCGCCGAGGTGAGGGTGGCCATGATCACTCGGGCGCGCTGGACCAACTCTTGAGCTTCAGCTGGAACCTCGGTGTTCCATTGGATCTGGTCAAAGCCGGTGTGCCACCCGAGCTTCTCTAGGCATAGATTGTGGACCAGCCAGGAGTCCTCTCCCAAGGCCAACGCCGGTATCATGGCACCGTGATGTTGGAACCACGGTTTGACCGGAGCAAAGCCCAGCACGACGATCAGGACCCCAGCGTTCCAGGCTGAGCACCAATACAGCGGGTGTCCCTTTTGGGTCCTGAACCAAGCCAGCGAGGGGAGGAGCAGAAAGAACAGGGCTAGAGAGCCGGTCAGCGCCGCCAAAGCCCCCCATCCGCCGAGCTTTAGGAAGAGTTCAAGGACATACTCTCCCGCCCCGGTGATCGCGAGGTAGCCGTTGCTGGCAAAGAGCAGAAGTGTTGCCGCCGCAAAAAGCAGTTGGCTACGGAGCGAACCTTTCGATTTAGGGCTTTCTGCCATCGATGCGACTACCTCTCGGAAACAGATTTTGGCTTTACCGCTCAAGGCGAGACCACAGGCTCCCTCAGGGCAAAGCGTGTCCCCTAGAGAGTTCTTCAGGGACCGCTGGAACGTTCCCTTGAGGAGGATTCCTGCGCTTCTGACAAACCCCTCAAGCATGGAACAGAAAATTTCGAAGGGGCTCATCTTCGCCGGTGTGTTCAACATCCTGGGAGTACTCGCTCTGACTAAGGGTTTTCAGGACTTCAGTATCGGTGGGTACTTTCCTGAGTTGTTCTCGGTCTGGGGAATGCTCGGGGTGGCACTGTGGGGCCTAGGGTATCTAGCGCTCGCCCGGCGCTATTGGGTGGCACCGGAACTGCTGGTGGTCTTCGCCGCTGAGAAGTTCTTCTACTTTGCCAGTTGGTGTTGGTGGCAGTGGCACAACTTCGCCCAGCTTCCCACGATTTGGGCGGACAATCCCAGGGCTGCGATCTTCTACTCAACATACGGTCCGGGCGACCTGGCTTTTGGTCTGTTCTTTCTGGGACTCTTTCTGAAAGTCCGCGCCTCGAAAAGTGCTAGAACGCCGGAGGCTTAGGACCCAAACGGGGTGTCAGAGGCTTCAAGAATCGCATTGATCCGACTGGACAAGTGACTCAGTCGAAACGGTTTGCCCAGGTAGCCGGCAGCCCCTCGGTCCAGCAAACTTCGGATCTCATCGTCAATGGAGTATCCGCTCGAGATCAGCACCGGTAGTGCGGGTGCGATCTGATGGATACGGTTGAAGGTCTCAGCCCCACCCAGGCCGGGCATGATGAGGTCGAGAATCACCAGGTCGATGCTCCCGGGGTGATCGCGAACAAGCTCCAGGGCGACCTGTCCACTGGGTGCCAGAAGAACGTTGTAGCCCAGGCGCTCCAGCATGGCGCCGCTCACCGAGAGGATGTCTCTGTGGTCGTCTACGACCAAAATTGTGGCGTCGCCCGGAATGGGGTTGGCGGCAGCTTTCGGCAGGGGCGTTGGCTTCTGTTTGGAGAGGGGAAGAAGGATGGTAAAGACCGTGCCTTGCCCCGCTTGGCTCTCCACCGTCAGGCATCCACTGTGGTTCATGACGGTACCGTAGGCTGAGGCCAGACCGAGTCCAGTCCCGCTGTCTTTGGTGGTGAAGAAGGGGTCGAAGACGCGGTCCAAGTCGGATCGGGCGATTCCGCCCCCGGTGTCGCTGACGGTGATCTTGACGTAGGCACCAGGCTTGAGTTCGTGTTTGCTCTCGTGCCGATCATTGATCTGGATGTGTTCGGTTGTTATGTACAGGTTTCCGCCACAGGGCATGGCCTGCCAGGCGTTGATGTAGAGGTTTAGAAGGACCTGCTCGAGTTGTTCACGGTCTCCTCGAACATTGGCACAGGTGGTCGAAATCTCGGTTTTGACATCGATCTCTTTGCGAGTTTGGGCAAACATTCGAGCACTTCTCGTGACCAACTCGTTGAGGTCGAAGACTCTGACTTCAACCTTCCCCGCCCGGCTGAACCCGAGAATCTGTTTGGTCAGCGCCGCCGCGCTGGAGACGTTTTCGGAAACCGCCGCAAGGCTGGCTCGCAATTCTGAATCCTCGGGCAGACCGTCGAGCATGAGAGACACGTGGCCCTGGATGGCCATCAGAATATTGTTGAAGTTGTGGGCGATGCCTCCGGCCAAGGTGCCGATCGATTCCATTCTCTGGGCCTGGCGCAGGCTTTGCTCCAAGCGCTCCTTGTTGCTCACATCGCGCAGAACGTGGAGCGTGGCAGGTCCCGCCTGCCAGGTGACTGGAGCTGCCGTTTGGTTGACGAACACTACGGTGCCATCTTGATGGAGGATGCGGAAGGTGGAAGAACTGTCGGTGAAGCTCTCTAGGGCCAGAGCTTTGTCGTCGGGATGGATGAAGTCCCAGGTTGGTAACCGGGCCAGGCCCTCACGGCTGCAGCCAAAGAGTGTCAGCGTGCGCTCGTTGTGAAAGACCACTCTACCCTCTTGGGTTATAAAGATCGCGTCGTTGGCATTCTCAACAACCTTGCAGTACTTCTCTTCGCTCTCCCTGAGGAGGGCCTCTACGCGGGCCCGCTCTTTGACCTCCTGAGCGAGTTCTGCGACCTTGTGCCTGAGCCCATCGAGGTTCGTGTTGCGGTCCTGGCGGAACTCCTCGAGGAGAGTCTCACTCCGTCGAAGCTCGATCTCGAGGCTGGAGAGTCGATGCAGGGCATCGTGCCCTTCGTTGGTCAGCTCTGAGAGAAGGAGACAAACATCCCGAGCGTGATCGATCATGGGGGTTGCCAGCACCAGATGATGCAGCTCTGGTCCCACTCGCTGAACCGAGCACGACTCTCCCTCGGTGACAACCAGACCCGGTACGCGCTGGAGGAAGTCTGGCATGAGTTCGGTGGTCGCTTGGAGAGACTCAACGAAGAGCACGACACCACCGAGGAGTTCACGCTTGGTTGGCTCGCGTCGCTCAAATCCGGGTGGCGTGTGGGGAGCAATGCTGAGGAAGGGTGAGGTCATCCGGCTACGACCCGATAATCAAAATGACCAGCGTCATGTTGTGAAAGAGGGTCTCGGAATAGCCCTTGCCTAGTTTTAACGGTGCGAACTCTCCAAAGGACGGGAATCCCGCTAGGGCTTGAACTTCGGTTTTGCCGAAGAGGTCCACCTCTTCGGCGATCCTGGACCCCAAGAATTTCTTTCTCCCGGCGCAACTCACGAGCAAGCCCGCTATCGGTTCAAAGTCTAGCGAGTCCAGCGCGAGGCTTTGATCGCGCACATCTTCGAGCAACTCCTCAGAGCGGGCGATGCAGAGTTGGGCTCGGGTTCCCGGTTGGACTTCGGCCATGAGCTGAACCGCACCGGACTCGGGTTCGGCGGAATACTCGATGGAGTGGAGCCGTCCGCGCTCCTCGCCTTCTCTCAACAACCTCAAGCACAAGATCCCTCGCTCCACCAGGCTGAGGTCCTTGCCCAGGGCGTTGGTGATAAAATCTCGGGCAGGAACGTCGTCGATCCTTTCCACAGCGGATTCAGAGGTCTGTGTAATGACACCGAGGGGTCCTACCGGCTCCATGCTCTGGGCCAGCCGAATGGCGAACTTCAGAGGGCCTTCCACGGCCACAATAGCTACCGCATCGTCCAGAACCTCCCGCCCGGCAAAGATGAAGGCTTTCTCCAAGCGGTAGTCATCTCCGGCCACCCCGCCGACGACTGGGGCTTGAGCGTGGGTTTCGAGGGCCTCGGCGATGGCGCAGGTATCCGCGCGGGACCCTGACATGAGGAAGTAGAGGGAAGGTCCCTGGTCTCGGCAGGCGTGGTTGAGACGCTCAAGGCAGGCCTGGGTGGCTTTTTTGGGGTCGGCTCTGAGGTCCATCTGCTTGTCGATGTGCCAACGCACGGCTCCTTCGCTGTTGAGGGCCAGAGCGCTGACCCCGGCGGCTGCCACTCGAGTTCGCTCATAAAAGCCATCCCCGGTCCCGCCGATGAGGACCACGCTCTCGGACTCGAGCGCGTCGTAGACGGCTTCGAGAAGTGCCGGCATTTCGGTAAAGTGAATACTGGCGAAGAGGAACACGACTTCTGGATCGATCGAACGGAGTTCGCTACCAATTTCAACACCGGCTCGGTAAGAATTCATGTTGGTCGAAAAGGCTGACCTTGCTTTCACACTGATTCTCTTTCCCCCGTAGCGCACTCAGACGCGCAATGAGTCGATTTTTCTGAGTCTAGCAAACACCCGCAAAGGAGAATTCTGGCGGAATTCTCTGACTGCGACTCGACCTCAGGATATTGAAAATCGAGACCTATAAAATACTACAAGTGCGCAGTATTGGCCTGCACCAGCGAGTTCGGTGGTCGGTTGTCGCTCCTGGGGAAGGCCTCCTCGAGTTCGACCTTTTCTTGCCCGAAACACCCGAGCGAGCGAGGAGAGCCATGGTCGGTTGCGAAGACCTCTCGATGAAAGTACGCCTCCAGGTCAACGGACTTTTTCGAGAGTGCGAGGTTGAGCCTCGCACGCTCCTCGTCGACCTCTTGCGCGAGAATCTCGGACTCACGGGAACTCACGTGGGCTGTGAATCTTCGGTCTGTGGAGCTTGCACGGTGTTGCTCAACGGACGGGCCGTGAAGTCGTGCTCTGTTCTGGCAGCGCAGGCTCAAGAGCAAGAGGTGGTCACCATTGAAGGATTGGGTCGAGACCTGGATCGGATCCAAAACGCTCTCTGGGAAGAGCACGGTCTGCAGTGCGGGTTCTGCACACCGGGAGTGGTGATGACCCTCCACGACCTGGCTGAGCACCAACCCCAGGCCGACGAGGAGGCGATTCGCCGAGCCCTCAAAGGCAATCTGTGCCGCTGTACCGGGTACCAGAACATCGTGAACGCTGCTCTCAAGGCGTTTCAAGCATGATCGGAGCATCGCCCAAGCGAAAGGAAGACCCCAGGCTGTTGCGAGGTCAGGGGCAGTTCGTGGACGACATTCGTCTGCCGGGAACCCTACACGCCGTGTTCCTGCGCAGCCCTGTGGCTCACGGGCGCATCGTGAACCTCGATCTGAAGGCGGCCCGTGAGATGCCGGGTGTGGTGCATATCCTCGTCGGTTCCGACCTGCCGCCCTATCCTTTTCCGGTGGCACCTGCCGTGGAGAACATGGTCATTCCCCAGCAGCCCATGATGGCGGTGTCCAAGGTTCACTATGTAGGGGAACGGGTGGCGGTTGTGGTGGCTCGCAGCAGGGTTCAGGCGCTCGACGCCAGCCGCGCCATCGGCCTGGAGATCGAGCCTCTGCCCCTCGTGCTCGACCCCTTCGAGGCGCTCACCGACGAGGTGTTGGTGCACGAGGACCTCGAATCCAATCTCTCCTACACCTGGGCCTGTCCTGGTGGGCCGCCACCAGAGGGCGAGATGCAGCTTGAGCGAGTGCGCCTTCAGGTGCCCAGGGTCGCCCCGGCGGCTTTGGAAGGGCGGGCGGTGCTGGCCAAGTTTGAGGCAGGCTTGGAGGAGATGACGGTGTGGTGCAGCCATCAGCGGCCCCATCTTCTGAGAGATATTCTGTCTCGACAACTGCAATTGCCGGAGAGCCGAGTGCGGGTGATCGCTCCAGATGTGGGTGGTGGATTCGGCAGCAAGGTCAATATCTACGGCGAAGAAGCGATCGTGGCCCAACTCGCGCGAGCTTTGGCAGCGCCCGTCAAGTGGATCGAGAGCCGACCTGAGAATTTTATCGCCACAAGCCACGGGCGTGGTCAAACAGCCGACCTGGAAGCGCGCTTCACAGAAGACGGAAAAGTGCGCTCGATCCGCTGTCGTATCGTGGTGGACCTGGGGGCCTTTCATCAGTTTCTCTCGGCGGCGATACCGCCGCTCACTGGTATGATGATGTCTGGGCCCTACGCCATAGAACATTTGGATGTGGAAGTGCGGGGTGTGTTTACCCACAAGACGCCCACCGATGCCTACCGTGGGGCCGGTAAGCCTGAAGCGACCTACTACCTCGAACGCCTGATGGACCGCATCGCTCATCGCCTGGCCATGGATCCGGCCGAAGTTCGCCGTCGCAACTTCATAGACACCTTTCCCTACCCGGTTTCCACTCGGCTTTGTTACGACTCGGGGAACTACCCACAGTGTTTGGACAAGGCTCTCGCGATGATCGACTATCCTCACTTTCGAGCGGTGCAAAAGCAGGCTCGAAAAGAGGGACGCTTGCTGGGCTTGGGCCTGTGCTCCTATGTGGAGGTCGCCGGCGTGGGGCCCTCGTTCGCCATTCCGGGTGGGGGCTGGGAGACGGCCACGGTGAGAGTGGAGCGCTCTGGAGCGGTCACGGTCTTGACTGGCATATCGCCCCACGGCCAAGGGCAACAAACGACCTTCAGTCAGATG
>CAZVVF010000201.1:0-6986 GCA_964630575.1 uncultured Burkholderiales bacterium
GGTCGTCACCACGGACTGCTGACCTGGCACCCCCTTTACCTCCTCGCCTTCGGTGGCTTGCTGGGGATGCTCTTTCGCTACCCCAAGCCCGCCTTAGTAGCACTGGTCGGAGTCCTGATTCACACCTACATTGTGGGCGTTTGGGCTGGCCAAGGACAGACTTTTGGGGGAAGAATGTTCGTGAGTTGCTTCAGCCTTTTCGCCCTAGGACTCACTTCGCTCTTGGAGGATTGGAAGAAAATTCGCATCCCAGTGACCCTCGCGTCACTGCTGAGCATAGCCTGGAATCTGGTCCTCATGGTGCGATTTAGGCAGTTGATCAACTCCGGAACACAAGTCACTTTCGACAAGATGCTCGACTTCTAAAGGGTGGCAGACCCCAGTAGGAAGGTTTGCGGCGACAATCAACCAATGATTCAAACACAGTGGCCTTTGAACTCACATTTCGGCAGATCCCCCCAAACGCCCCAAGCGACGAACTCACAGCACTCGCTGAAATGGCGACCTTCACATTCTGCGACACGTTTCGCCACTACCAAAAGGCCGACATCGACCACTACATCAAGGAGAGCCTGAGCGTGGAAGCGCTCGCTCTCGAACTGCAGGACCCGAACAACACCTTCTACTTCATCCTCTTCAATGAGGTTCGAGCTGGCTTCTTCAAGTGGGTTCACCCCTCTAGCACCTACCTCGAACACTCTCAGGTCCGTTGCCAAAACCCGTTCCTGATACAGCGCTTCTACCTGATGCCCGATTACTGCGGTAAGGGTCTGGCTTCAGTGGCCCTGGAATTCGTGACCTCCTTCGCCAAGTACCAAGCCGGCGCCGATTTTCTGTACCTGAGTGTCTGGGAAAAGAACTACCGAGCCCAAAGTTTCTACCAGAAGCACGGGTTTCGCACGATCGGCTCCTTCGGCTACCCAGTGGGTCAAGAGATCGACCACGAGTTTCTATACGGAAAGAGGCTCCTATGACAGACCAGGCGAGCAACATCGACCCCGAGGAAGCCCTCGTCCAAGCGCTGGAGGGAGAGAGCGAAGCCTCCGATGAGTGGGTCGAAGCCGAGCTCAGCGAAGAAGCTCCAAGCCCGCCGCCTCGGGAGACTTCGAAGGAAACTCCTGGGGAGACATCCCATGAACCCGAGGACACCTCGGAGCGCAGAACCGAGCCCCGAACCAAGAGCAAAGTCAAGCGCACCGTTCTCGCCACTGTCGAAGAAGAAGACCACGGACAAAAATCTAACCATCTCTATATCGTCGATATCTCAGAGAACGGAATACGCATCAATCTAGACCGAGTGATCGAGCCGGGGAAACACCTCACCATAAGCTTTCCATTGGCTTCTCTCGGCTACTCGCTCGAAGGCCACTTCAGTGCCAGGTGTCGGGTCATTTGGTCCCGTCCACTAGCCGGTGGAACCTGTATCCTGGGCATGGAATTCCAAGGACTCTCCGAGGTCATCCAAGGGTCCGTCAATTCCCTGATCGAGCACTGGGCACAAAAAGAGGGTCTCGACCTGGTCGCACTTCCCACTCCCGTGGATGCCAAGATTCGCTTCGAAGAAGGCCAAGACTGGTCCCGAATGGTGGCCGTCAGAGCCATCTCCCAGCAAGGCTTCAATTTTCCCTCAAAGCAGATGGTTACGGAGGGCCAGGACCTCGACGTCCGACTCCTCTTAGAAGGCGGCACCGTGGAGACGTCTGCCAAAGTCCGTTGGTGCAAGACGATGCCCAACGGGGTCTACGATATTGGCTGCGAGTTCCACCAATTGAGCGAGGGTGCTCGCAGCTATATCACGCTTCATCTGAAGCGATGCCGACACAAGCCCATCGTCTGATTCGAGAGGCCACTAGAATGACACCGATAGAACGCCGCGGCGACATTTCGTATCAGGAGTTCCTCACCGACTTCGGGATTCCGGGCAAGCCAGTGATCCTCACACAGGCCAGCAAAGGCTGGGAAGCGCTGAACTGGACACCAGAGATGCTCGCCCAAAGATGCGGGCAGCAGAGAGTCAAGCTCACCCCCACAGAGTCTTCAGAGGAAGCCACCGTTGAGATGACCCTGGCCGAATACGTGGACTACCTCAAGGCACCCGACGAACGAAAGCTCTATCTCACCAGTTGGAACTTCCGCGAAGAGTGCCCCGAACTCTTGAACGACTTCGAAGTGCCCATCTACTTTCGTGATGACTGGCTTCAGGAGATCGACCCTCAGCAGCAGTTCGACCTGCTGTGGTTGTTCCTCGGTCCCGCCAACGCAGGCTTTTGCTTGCACGTGGACATCGGGCTCACCTCAGCCTGGAACGTCCAACTGACGGGCCGAAAGAAATGGCTGCTCTTCCCACCGAAGCAAACCAAATACCTCTACGAAGGTGAGGTCGACGCGTTCGCCCCCGACCTCCAAGAGTTTCCCCTCTTTGCTCGAACCGAGCCCATTGAATGCATCGTTTCAGCAGGAGAGCTCATCTTCACTCCTAGCGGCTGGTGGCATCAAACCAAGAACCTCGAAAGCGGCCTCGCCATTACGGCAAACTTTGCCGACCAGACCAACTTCCGGCAGGTCCAAAAATGGCTCAATACAGTTGGAATCAATCTCGACGGTCCCCACGACATGCGAGCCTATGCGCAGGAGTTTCAGAGGGTTGTCGAGGAGCGATTGAGCAAGACCGGTCGGCGCCCTTGACGACCGCGACCTTTGGGCACCTCAGCCCCCTTCCAATGCACAAAAAAAAGGCCCCCCAGCCTAACGACTGAGAGACCTTTCCAGAGCTCTGCGAACGATCCCGTCCACAAAGCCTACCTACTAGTGGTGATGGTGATGACCACAATCATCGGCTTCGGCCTTAGGCTTATCCGTGATGAGGGTTTCCGTGGTCAGAATCATAGAAGCGATGGAGGTCGCGTTTTGCAGTGCAGCGCGGGTCACCTTCGCAGGGTCCACGATTCCAGCTTCCATCATGTCTACATAGTCCAGTGTAACGGCGTTGAAGCCGTGACCTTTTTTGAGTTCACGAACACGCTCAACGACGACGGAACCTTCCATTCCAGCATTGTTGGCGATGACGCGAAGAGGCTGAGAGATAGCCTGTCGCACGATGTTCACACCGAGGGCCTCGTCGCCAGTGAGCTTGAGGTTGTCCAGCACGTGAGCGATCTGAATGAGGGCGGAACCACCACCGGGTACGATGCCTTCTTCTACCGCCGCGCGGGTGGCAGAGAGAGCATCTTCCAAACGGTGCTTCTTCTCTTTCAGTTCGGTTTCGGTGGCAGCACCGGCACGAATCACGGCAACTCCGCCAGCGAGCTTGGCGAGACGCTCTTGCAACTTCTCACGGTCGTAGTCGGAATCAGAGTTCTCGATAGCCATTTTGATCTGGTCGATGCGAGCCTTGATGTCAGCCTCTTTGCCCTTACCCTCAACGATAGTGGTGGTATCTTTGGTGATGTGGATGCGGGCGGCAGAACCGAGAACTTCTACACCAACGCTGTCGAGTTTGTGGCCGAGTTCTTCGGATACAACTTGACCACCGGTGAGGGTCGCGATGTCTTTCATCATCTCTTTGCGACGGTCACCGAAGCCAGGAGCTTTAACAGCAGCGACTTTGAGCGTACCACGCAGCTTGTTGACTACCAGCGTAGCCAAAGCTTCGCCTTCGAGGTCTTCAGCGATGATGATGAAAGGCTTCTGCATCTGAACGACTTTTTCGAGCAGAGGCAAGATGTCCTGAATCGAGCTGATCTTCTTCTCAACCATGAGGATCGCAGGATCGTCGAAGGTCGCTTCCATTTTTTCGCTGTCGGTCACGAAGTAAGGGGAGATGTAGCCTTTGTCAAACTGCATCCCTTCAACGTGCTCAAGCTCGGTGTAGAGAGTGTTGGACTCTTCAACGGTGATAACGCCGTCCTTGCCAACCATCTCCATGGCGTCAGCGAGCATGTCGCCGATGGCCTTGTCGTTGTTAGCAGCGATGCAACCGACCTGAGCCGTCTTCTCTTTGGTCTCTACAGGAATCGCGATGTTGCGAATCTCGTCGACGAGAGCGATGACAGCTTTGTCCATTCCTCGCTTGAGGAACATAGGATTGGCACCCGAGGTCACTTGCTTGAGACCTTCTTTGAGCATCGCTTGAGCCAGAACCGTCGCCGTGGTGGTTCCGTCGCCGGACACGTCGTTGGTCTTGGAAGCGACTTCGCGCACCAAGGAAGCACCGAGGTTTTCAAAAGGGTCTTCGACTTCGATTTCACGAGCCACCGTTACACCGTCTTTGGTCACGGTGGGCGAACCGAACTTTTTGTCGATCAGCACGTTACGGCCTCGTGGCCCGAGGGTTACCTTTACGGCGTTGGCCAGTTTATCGGCACCTGCTTCAAGCTTTTTGCGAGCTTCTTCGTTGAATATTATCTGTTTTGCAGCCATGTTCTGTGTTCTTCCTTACCCGATGATAGCGAGAATTTCGCTTTCCTTAACGATGAGATAACTTTCGCCGTCGATCTTGACTTCGGTACCGGAGTACTTTCCGTAGAGCACCTTGTCACCAACGCTCACGGTCATTTCCAGCATCTCGCCAGCGTCGGTCATTTTTCCCTTGCCTACAGCCACGACTTCGCCCTCTTGAGGCTTCTCTTTAGCTGTGTCGGGGAGAATGATCCCACCCTTGGTCTTTTCTTCCTGTGGAAGCGATGCGATGATCACTCTGTCGCCCATCGGGCGTACACTGAGCTTGCTTTTGGTTTTGGTAGCCATTCAAGTTCCTCCTGATTTTGTTTGCGTCAATATTCTGTAAAACTCTTGAGAGTCGGTCTGGGCAGGTCGGCGCTACACGCCATAAACGGACCATCCACGCCGACTCCCGAGGCCAATACTATTTCGCTTCCATTAGAAACGAAGCAGCGGTCTGTTAGAGAATCATTAGAGTCCTTTTAAAGACCCCGGTTGAGCATGATTCCCTTTAACCACCCCGACTAAACCGAAAGCGCTACTATTGTGAAACGACCGGATAAAGAATATTGCATAAAAAACAAGCTTAAAGGGAAACTTTTTCAAGGACGCCTGATTTTATGAAAGGGATAGCTAGGGATTGTTGCCGGAGTATCGGCGGATTTATCAACACGGACACAAGGAGAATAGGAGCACTATGAATTACAGAGAAGCGTTTATGTTTGCAGTGATAGTCTCGGGACTGGCCACTCTGCTGCTTGGGCAAAACCCAAGCTTCAACTCAAACCTAGAAGCGACATCGCCCCAAATCCAATCGGTTTGTATCGACTCCACGGGTTGTCTCAAAGCTCCGCGCAAGGCCATGTAGCAAAGGGCGATAACCATCGCCCACTCTCAGAGGATGCTGCCAGCCGGCTTAACGGATCTCCACGATCAAGGTGTAACTCGCGTTACCTCGAGTGCCGCTCACCACAATTTTGTAATCTCCGGTACTGGGCAAAGGGCCCTGATAAAACTTCGTGTCGCGACCGTCTCCGGGCATGGGCTCAAAGCTACCATCAGGGTTTTGAAGTTCGAATACAGCATTGTCTTCAAGCGAGTAGATCTTGATCTTTATCCCCTGGCCAGCCCCGGCCCCCAGAGTGTAGACATCCCGCTCCCCTCGGATAACGGCTCCCTTTATGGTCGCCCCCGAAGTTCCGGGTTCAAAGAGCACCCGCTCGTTGACACCGGCCAAGGCGGACAGGGTTAAAAGCAACAGCATAGCGGTCAAGAGCTTCTTCATGGTTTTACCTTCGTCTCAATCGACCGAGTTCATCCCTGTTGGCTGGAGAAACCGGTCAAAATGCCTTCAACTCAGTCCAGTGCCCGAATCTCAACGGGCCAGATCTCGTCGAACCATTGCCCTTCGACCTCCATCTGCACACGTTTTCCGCGAATCTCGACGTTGTGCCCCCGAAAGGACTTCAACTCGGGGCTGCGCCCATAGACATCCATGACCTGAGGCAGCGCGCCCTTCGCCTCTCCAGGGACTTTCAATTTCAGTTTGTAGGGATTGTAGCGCTGAACAAAGCCGACGTCTGCAGAGCCCTCTAGGTACTGCAGACGTCCAACAAACCTCTGGATCTCGGAGTCGGGGAATTTGTTCCAGTCCGCATCCTTGTGAAGTTCGACCCAACGAGCGGCCGGCTTGGCCTGGGCCGACCAGGCCACGAAAAAGAGCAGAATAAGGGCGTATGAAATTCTCTTGATGTGCACAGAGCCCACCTTTCGATGTTCTTCACGGAGTTCCTCATCGAGGCGTTGTCACCTCAACGCTTCCAAGACAGCGCGCCGTTCTAGCAGACTAGTGACTGCAGAACTCGTTGTGAGTCTGACAGTAGTAGTGCCCTGGAGGGGGCGTCTGATTTTGGTAAGACGCGTTTCGGCCCATACCTCTTCTGCCAGCGTTTCGAGTTCGTCGTCCACTCTCGCCCCTGTAGGAACCGTTGTTGCCTCTGTTCTGATTGCGCAAGCCATCGTTCTGGTCGCGGTAGTGGCCTCGTCCGGAGGAGTATGGCTGACCTTGGTACTGCCCGTTGTCGAAGCGCTGGTTGTAGTACTGTTGATTGTAGTACTCCTGGTTTCGATACTGCTGATTGAGGTATTGATTGCGATACTGCTGCTGCTGAGGCCTCGCGCTCGGGGTGTAGGTGAGTTGTGCTGAGGCTGCCGTGGTTATGGCGAGTACAGCGGAGATGAGAAAGAGCGAGTATCGGATCATCGTTTGGCCTCCAAGGGGTCTGCTGCCCCGTCCAGTCGCCGTCAAACCTTTGACGGTCGGTGGAGGGGTCACTGCCAGATTACTCCTTTGCCGCTGTGTCTGCCTGACAACTTGTGACGGGTCGCCGGCCAAACGCAAAGGGCTGCCCACCCCACGAGCTTCGCAGTCACACAGAACGGGTCGCTCTCTTTCTCCAAGTCCATCGAGCCTGTTTGAGCGACCCGATAGCCTAGACTGGTTCTGCTCTCTGCTGTTATAGTGATCGCCTCTGAGCCAACACCCT
>CAZVVF010000202.1:0-6956 GCA_964630575.1 uncultured Burkholderiales bacterium
GTGGTTGGGGAGGTTGTGCAAGAGTGGTACGGTCACCGCGTCACCCGCGCTGCGCACGGCGTGGCGAAGAAAAACACGGGCCAATCGCGCGACAGTATGGTAGAGGCCTAAGTCGGTAGCCAAGCCCTCCACGCAGCGAAGTTGCTGACTGACATAGGGCAAGAAGGTACTGTTGAATTCTGGATGCAGCGCTATCCAGTTGCGCACCTGCTGAAAAGGCGCGGCCAGAAAGACGACCTCTTCGAGCGCTTCAACCTGAACGTCGTGCTCTTGACCGTCTAGCAGGCGAACCACGTCAAAGCCGTCACCGGGTCCAAGGAGCCAGAGGGTCAGTGAGCGTCCGGTTTGAGGGTGGCTGCGGAAGACTTGAAGCCTACCCTCGACCAGAAAGAGAAAGTCCTTTTCGCGGACCAATTCTGAGCAGCCGAAGCCCTTGGGACAGCGATGCTCCCTAAAAAGGTGGAGCCAGTCGTTGAGCGTTGCTTCATCCAGGCTGCCAGTCAAAGGAGAGTTGGCCAGGACTTCCTTGTAGCGTTGCCTCATAGCGGCGTTTTGGACACTGACTTGAGCGGCCCTGCCTCGTGTCCTCGGCGAGGGCTCGTCTAGGCCATAGCGCTCTCCAAGCCGGAGTCTCTGACAAAAAGGCTGGTGGATTCCACAAACTTATCCTCTTGGTCCATAGGGGAGGTATTCCACACCGTGGACAAGCCAAAGATGTTGAAGTCCGCGCACGGTGCGTCTCGGAAAGCTTGCAGAAATGTCCCCACCCACACCCGAGTTTGAGAGTTTGAGGGCAGTCTTCCCTGCTCCACCAAGGAGCGAATAAAGCCCTCCCCGGCTTCTTGCTGGGATGGGTCTGCCACAACGGTGTAGAGATGGAGTTGAGCGCCACTGTTGCGAGCGATCTGCAGCGCCAGCAGCAAGGCCAGATCCAGATTGCTCAAGCGCAGACTGACGGCCCACAGTGGACTCTGCTCTCGGATCCAAACATGGACGGTCTTGGGCTTTTTCAACTCACCGCTTTTGGGTGGACAGACAAAGATGGCACCGAAGTCGTCTCGGATGGACTCCTCGAGAACGAACTGTGGCGGGAATGGTGAAAGGGGGTCTACGAGATAGAAGACAGTGTTGGGGCGCAGCAGGGAGCTTCGGGCGAGCTGCATGGTAACTTGCAGAAGCACTCGTGGGTCTTGCTTTCGCAGGCGGTGGAATTTGCAGAAGATACCCTGCTCTCGGAATGGGCCAACGATCTCGTCTTCCTCAAAGGACGCGTCCGGGTTCAGGTTGAGGAACACCAGAGTCCCACGCGGCATGACCAATGCCTCCAAAAGCCCCGCGCTTTGCTCGATCGTCTGGCTGCGCGAAAACGGGATCAACAGGTTCGGCTGCCAAGCGCGATACTGCAGTTTGGGCATCTGTTGGGCTCTCTGAACGGCCCATTGGATAAAGCGCAGCAGCAAGCCGCTTCTCAAGTCTCCGTCGTCGGTCTCTAGGTGTCGCCGGGAGAGGTAGTCGTAGAGCAGCGCGACCGATACCGAGGACATAAGGGCGAATCGCGGCTCAATGGCGATCATCGCTATCAAAGCCCCTATGAGACCGAAGGCCGACACCCATTTGGGGATCCTCCATAAGGGTCGAAAGCTGATCAGACCCAACTGTTGTTCCAGCAAGACGGTGGCGTTGAGGACGGCGTAAACGATCAGGAAAAACATGGTCATCAAGGGAGCGATCCGATTGAGACCACCACCGCCTAGACCTACGGCGATAGTCACCAAGGCGATCAACGCCGTTAGGGCCACGGCAGGTCGCGGTATACCATCGTCGATTTTGGCAAAGACCTTGCCCGGCAAAAGACCAGACTCGGCGATGGCGTAGAGAATCTGCGGGGCTCCCACCATGGAGTTTAGGGCAGCGGACAGTGTTGCCGCCAAGATCCCCATGAGGACAGCGGGGCCGTAGAACGAACGTTCGACAAGGATCGTCATGTTGCTCTGCAGATCGGAGTTCGGTGCCAGGTGAGCGACCCACACGACCATGAGCAGGTAGATGAGAGTGGAGAGCACCCAGGCGGCGATGGTTCCTCGCGGGATATCCCTTCTCGGCTTCTGCAGAGTCCCAGAGAGATTGACCCCTGTTGTGACACCCGTCACGGCTGGAAAGAAAACGGAAAAGAGGTCCCAGAAGCTCTTGTGCGTTGGGTGGCTCTGGTAAGAGGGTGTCACCGACAGACCGGGTCCGGCAAAAATGGAAATCAGGGAGGCTAACACCACTAAGGCTATGGGGATCCTCACGAGGTTGACGATCTTCATATCCAACAGTGCCAGGGCGAAGATGCTCAAGAAGGCCGCGATGACAATGTAGGTCTGATCGTGATCTGGGAACAGGTGGGTCCAGCCTTCGGCGAAGGCAAAAAGGTAGAAGGCAACCGAGATAGACTGAGCCAAGTAAAACGGGATGGTGACACTCCCGCCCGCTTCAAAGCCCAGGGAGCGGCCGATGATGGGGAAGAGACCACCAAAACTGATCTCGATGTTGGTCAGTACCGAGAGAAAGGAAAGGGCGGTCGCGAGGGTGATCAAGGTGGAAAAGACCACCACACCAAGGGACAGCAGAAGTCCCCCGTGGCCAACCAGCCAACCGGTTCGCAGATACAGCACCGCGCCCAGAATCGTCAGGAGCGTAGGAAGAAAGACCCCCGTAAAGGCCCCGTACTTGGCGCTCTGTTTAGCGGTCGATGTGTCTTCCATCGAATGAGCGGTCGCAGCAGACGAACGCGTTCCCTTCGTTGGGTAGAGGGTTTTCTTTGGCCATTTGGATTGGGAAATCGGCTAGGATATGAGGGCACCGTTCATCGCTGAACGACCGGGCGGCTCGATGTGCTGCGATCAGCAAAGACCACGATGGGTGAACTTTGAGGGCAGTCGAGCCGCCAGGTCGCTCGGCGTCTTCTGAAGGGGAGTTTCTACTCGTCTTTTCCGGATTCGCAGCAGGAGGCTATCAAGGCTCGCAACTCCTCGATCTTTTTGATGACGGCCTCGTGTTGGGCTTTGAGTTTGTCGTGAAAGAGCTTCTGCGCTTCGTGTGTCTGACGGGAGCGTTCATGACTTTCCACCACGGCGGGGGAGTGATGACCGTCGCACTCCTTCATGGCGTGCTCGTGGTGGGCCAAGCCCTGCTCGTGGGCGACCATGGCTTCACGATGACCGGTCAAGTTCTTCTCGTGGTCACCCAGGTGCTCCACGATCCAGGTGAGGCTCTCGCGGGCTTGAGCGTGCTCCTTGGTCCAGCGGTCGAGGTCTTCGAGCCAATGGACGTGCTCGGCGTTCCAGTTCTTGTGCTCGGCGTGCATCTCTCGATGATTGGGTTCTGACATTTTTTAAGCATCCTTTCCTTGTGGTCTTCTCGGTCGTATCCAGTGAAGACTCTGTTCGTGAGTCAAGCGTATCTCAATTCTAGAGGCCTGAATGTCACATCGGTGACAGTTCCGTTCGTCAATGTGTGCCATAATCTTCTCAGGAAAGCCTGGAGGTAGAGCATGACTTATGGTCCCAAATTTGTAAGGTGGTTCAAGGAACTCAACATTGAGGACGTACCAATCGTCGGAGGCAAGAACGCCTCTCTGGGGGAGATGTACCAAGAACTGGTTCCCCAGGGCATTCTCGTTCCCAATGGATTCGCCGTCACAGCAGAGGCCTATCGAGCGGTCCTCGACCAGGGTGAGGGTTGGTCTCGACTCAGAGAGGCCTTAGAGGGGCTCGACCCTAGCGACGTCAAGGACCTCGCTCGTAGGGGGGCCCTGGCTCGGGATGTCATCTATGGAGCCGGGCTGCCAGAGATTCTCAAAGCGCAGATCGTGGAAGCCTATCGAGAGCTCCAAAAAGAGTACGGCGCGCAGGTGAGCGTGGCTGTTCGATCCTCGGCGACGGCTGAGGATCTTCCCACAGCCAGCTTCGCTGGTCAGCAAGACACCTTTTTGAACGTCTCAGGCGAGGAGCGGCTCTTGGAAACCTGCCAGAGATGCTTCGCCAGTCTTTTCACCGACAGAGCCATTCACTACAGAATCGACCAAGGTTTTGACCACTTCAAGGTGGCCCTGTCGATCGGTATCCAGAAGATGGTGCGCTCGGACCTCGCTTCCAGTGGCGTCATGTTTTCCATCGACACCGAAACCGGATTCCCCGATGCGGTCTTTGTCACCGGTGCCTTTGGACTCGGTGAGAATGTGGTTCAGGGAGCGGTGGACCCCGATGAGTTCTATGTCCACAAAAAGACCTTCGAGAGGGGTCATCGAGCCGTTCTGTGGCGTCGGCTCGGGGCCAAGAAGATCAAGATGATCTACTCGACGGGCAGAACTCGCGAGCAGGTTCGCAATATTCCGACAAGCCCCGAGGAGCGCGAGCGGTACTGCATCGAGGATGAGGACGTCATGATTTTGGCCGACTACGCCATCAAGGTGGAAAAACACTACAGTCAAAAGGCCGGAGAGACGCGTCCCATGGACATGGAGTGGGCCAAGGACGGTCTCGATGGCAAGATCTACATGGTGCAGGCTCGCCCGGAGACGGTCGCTTCGCAAAAGAAAGGCACCGTTCTAGAGCAATACCGTCTCAGGGAAAAGGGAGCCGTGCTCACCGAGGGGCGAGCCGTCGGCACGAAAATCGCCAGTGGCAGGGTCCGAGTCGTGGATTCCTTGGATCAGCTGGATGCCTTTCAGCCAGGGGAAATTCTGGTATCCGATATCACCACCCCAGATTGGGAACCGGTCATGAAATCGGCTGGTGCCGTGGTGACCAACCGAGGAGGGCGCACCTGTCACGCTGCCATCATCTCCCGCGAGCTCGGAGTGCCTGCGGTGGTAGGTTGCGCAGACGCGACGTCGGTACTCAAAACAGGCCAGATGGTCACGGTGTCCTGCGCTGAGGGGAGCACGGGGAGCATCTATGAAGGACAGCTGAAGTTCGAGGTGCTGCGCAACGACCTTGCCAATATGAAGCGTCCTCGTACCAAGCTCATGATCAACCTGGCGAATCCCAGCATCGCTTTCGAAACCAGCTTTCTTCCCAACGACGGCATCGGCCTAGCCCGGATGGAGTTCATCATCAACACCTCCATCAAGGCTCACCCGATGGCCCTTCTGCACCCCGAGAGAGTGGAGGATGCCGAGGAGCGAAGGCAGCTGGAAAAGCTCTACGCCCGCGATGGCGACGGGGGAACGTTCTTCATCCGAAGCCTCTCCGAGGGAGTGGGACTTCTGGCGGCGGCCTTTTGGCCTAAGCCGGTGGTGGTTCGTATGTCGGACTTCAAAACGAATGAATACGCCTCTTTGCTCGGTGGGCACTGGTTTGAACCGACCGAGGGTAATCCCATGATCGGCTTTCGGGGGGCGGCGCGGTACGCTCACCCCGCTTACGCCGAGGGGTTTGCTCTGGAGTGTGCGGCGATGAAGAGAGTCCGCGACGATATGGGCTTGACCAATGTGAAGCTCATGATTCCCTTCTGTCGTCGCGTTGATGAGGGGAAACTGGTGCTGAAGACGATGGCAGACCTCGGCCTCAAACGCGGAGAGAACGGTCTGGAGATCTACGTGATGTGTGAGATCCCGAATAACGTCATCTTGATCGACGAGTTTTCCAAGGACTTTGATGGCTTCTCCATAGGCTCCAACGACCTCACTCAATTGACCTTGGGGGTCGACCGTGATTCGGAGCTTGTGGCCTTTGACTTCGACGAGCGGGACCCTGGGGTTAAGGAGATGATCCGTCTGGCCGTGGAGGGGGCCCGCAGAAACGGACGGCATTCGGGAATATGTGGTCAGGCTCCATCGGACTACCCAGAGATGGCCGATTTTTTGGTCCGGCTGGGGATCGACTCCATGAGTCTAACGCCGGATACGATCATTGAGACAACGCTACGCGTCTTGGAGCTAGAAGAGGAGATCGCTCGGGCCTAAGGCCGATAGATTTCTTCGATAAGCTACTCCGAGACTCGATCGAGCGCGAATTGGCCTTCTCGCGCTCGATCTTTTTTGTTCCCTATGGACCTGCCAGCGACAAAAGCCAAGGGCGCCACGGCAGGACATGGCAGAGCCTGTACAATACCCTTGGGGAGCGGTTCTGGCGCGAGCCTTGGCCTCGTCATCCGAGGTCAGATTAAGGGGCAAGAGATCATGAATAACCACCTTCTCATCCAGGCGGGAACGGTCTTTATGGGCTTTTTTGCCATTATGAACCCCCTCGCCAATACACCGATCTTCTTGGGCTTGACCGATGATCTGAGCAAGAGCGAACGGCAGAAAGTGGCCTTGCGAGCCGTTGCCATTGCCTTTTTGATCGTGGTGGTCTTCGCTCTTAGTGGGCAGTTCGTGCTCAAGATGTTTGGCATCACCCTGGCGGCCTTCCGACTGGCTGGGGGCATACTCATCTTCATGGTGGGAAGCCACATGCTCACAGGAGGCAGCAGTTCCCCGATCCATTCCCAAGTTGACGCCGAGGGCGATGTTGACGAGCAGGTTCGCCTGGGTATCGCCGTGTCTCCGCTGGCCATGCCGATAATGGCTGGTCCAGGGACCATCGCCACGACCATCAGTTTTTCTTCGAGCGGGTCGCTAGAGAGCGGCCTGGTCACCATCGCCTGCTTTGCAGCGCTGTGTTTGCTCACCTACTTCTGCTTCGTATGGGGAGAGAACTTGGTTGGCCGAATCGGCAGCGAAGCGATCAGCGCTGTGAGTCGAATCATGGGATTGATCCTGGCTGTCATCGGCGTGCAGATGGCTGTGGATGGTATCAAGCAAGCCTTTCTGCTCTAGCCCTCAGGGAGCCTTGCCTTGGTTCACGACACTGGCGGTTCGTCGAGAGAGTTCTTCGGGATCGCACAGATAGCGATGACCCGAGGGCTTGAGATCGCTCTCGAGGGAGTAGACGAGGGGAATCCCGGTGGGGATATTGAGCCCCACTATC
>CAZVVF010000203.1:0-6943 GCA_964630575.1 uncultured Burkholderiales bacterium
GAGAGCTCTTGATCAACAGCTTCTCCTTCGACAAAAAGCTCAGGGAGCAAGACATCTATTCAGCGGGTTACGAACCGGTCGATCGGTTCACGGAGAAAGACAAAGGCATCGCTCGTTATCAAGGACCCGACGGGGAGGTCATCGTCAGTTTTAAACTCCCCTCACGAGAGATCACCGCCATCCAAGGTGACCGCCTCACCCTGAACGGCCAAACGGTAGCCAACCTCGAATCGTCGCCGGACATCTTCAAGGATGATGAGCGATTCTCCAAATACAAGTTGCAAGCTGTGGTGGACGACGAAAACAAGGTGCGGGCTTTCACCTTGGCCTTAGACGGCATCTACCTGGCCGAACCTTTGGTGGGCTCGCCCAAAAAAGCTCTTGAGTACAGCCGCAAGATCAAGAACAAGAAATTCTTCGAAACGCTTCCCGACGAGGTCGCCAACATGAGGCTAACCGACGGCACCACCCTGATCTTTCAGTACCTGGGTTCCTTCGAGACCGATCGGCTCGAATATCTGGTAAAGCAGGGCGCCGACCCGAACGCCAAGAGCTGGTCGGGAGAGACCCCTCTGCACGCAACGAAGAACGTCAAGACGGCTCAGGCTCTGATCCAGTTGGGAGCCAATCTCAACGCTATCAACAGTTCTGCTCAGACCCCCTATGAGGCCGCCACCTCAGAGGAGCTCAAAGCGGTTCTCGACCCCGGCTTGGAGGTCGCTACCCCTAGCCCAACTCCAGCCGAGCCTGAAGAGAGCAGTCCCAGCGCCAGTCCCAGTCCCAGTCCCACCACGAGCCCTGAATAGAATCATTCAGGCCCTGAGCGGGCTGCCCCAAAGAACCTCCATCGCCCCAGAAACACGGTGCCTCTTTGACTTTTTTCTTCGGGGCACTAGACATTCTCTGTTCAGGTGTGAGACTTCCCTTAGGAGAACCGAAATGTGCTACAACCCAACAACTGGAAAAGCCCTCAAGATCAGCGAACTTGGATTCCGAATCAAGTGGCCTGCTAAGTCACGGGCCAAATAACTCCTCAGCACCCTTCCAGCAGACACCCTGCCCCGTTTCTTCCTCTCGCGATGAGGTGGCTCACCGAGCCCTCACTCCGAGGCCAAATCGAGACCCCGTTCTCAGACTCTCAACTTGCAAAAAGGGAAGTGTTCCCAGAATGTTCCGAGAAGTCTCCGATCATGGACGACCTCGCTCAAAACATCGACGACGCCCTTTGCCAAAGAGATCCTTCCGCTTGCAACCGATCGATCACCCTGTGTCACTATCAACTCTCCCAAGCCCTCGGCCAAGTGCTCGGAGATCAGGCTGGCGCGAACTTTCACTCCTGGGCGGTATGGGGTTCACGAAAGGCCGGAACGACCATTCGTCAAGAGGATCTGCACCGAGCCAAAGACGACGCCATGAGAGTCGGTGCCGCCTCCGGCCTGGCCATTGGAGCGGGGCTTGCCAGATACCTGAGCGGCAGAGCCGGCCAAGGATTCTGGTTCGGAATCGCCAGTGTAGTGGGCCCTGTTGTCGGGGCCAAGAGCGCCGAACAGATGGCCATTTGGAGCCGAAAAAAAGCGGCCCGCTTGATCTTGCACGGCAACAAGCTCGTGATCAACGATATCGGCCGGGTTTCGGCTCGATTCTGCCAGCGCTTTAAGGACCGCTCCCAACTCAACGAGGAGAACCTCGACGCCTTTGTCAGCAGCATCGCTGAGCCACTCCTCTCCGAGGCCTTTCTCTGCTATGGCCAATGCGCTCTGGCCCGAAGCGTGAGGAGCAAACAAGAGTTTGCCTACTTCGGCAACTGCCTGGCCATTCTCTACGAACACCAAAAACTGCAGCCGTTCATCAAAAGCGCCATGCCTTTGATGGTCAGGCGCTGCGTCACCAAAAGATTGCTCAGTTTCGAGATAGGCGATCGGAAGTTGGCCGTCTCAGAGAATGTGCCCAACCTCCAACGCCACCCCTATCCCGCAGGTCTGACAGAAATCACCGACAGCAGGTTGACAGAGTTCTTGAAAGAGTGGCAGCGCCCCGGCGGCTCAGCCCGCAGAACGGCCGCTGATGACTGGAGCAAAATCGAGCATCGGATGGGCTACATCGTTGAGCTGTTCCGACGCTTTCACAACGACCCCAGTGTTGTGGCCCCACCGTATCCCGTGTCGGCTACTTCTTGAGAAGATCGAGGATCCTAAAGCCACTTTTCGATTGGTCTAAGGATTGGTACCCCTCAGGAATCGTCGAGAGGTTTCCGTCTCTCACCGAGTGGAAGGTGGTGGTCATCAACTCGATTCCAGCCTCGTTGAACACGTCTTGGATATGGGTGCGAAGGTCGGAATAGATACGGGGCATCTCATCGGCCGAATCCGTGTAGGCGTTGATCTCGTACTCCACCCAGGCCCCATCGAGAGCGGTCTGCAAGACCCACGGCGCGGGATCATCCAGCAGTCCCTCGGTTCTTTGCGCGCACGTCTTGAGCAGTTCCTGAACCTTGACCCACGGTGCATCGTAACCCAGGGTGATGGCCGTATGGATGACCAGGTCTCTCCGAGCGGCCGCCTTACTAAAATTGACAACAGAGGCGTCGAGAACCTTGGCATTGGGGATTGTGATCTCTTCGTTCTTCGGCGTTCGGATTCTGGTTACGAGCAACCCCTTTTCGACCAGGGTCCCTTGCACATCTCCAACCCGAACCACGTCCCCCTCGGCAAAGGCGTTCGTGTAGGTCAAGAAAACACCGGAAACCACGTGAGAAATGGCCCCACCCGAGCCCAGTGAAATGAGCACACCGGCGAAGACAGAGATCCCACGAAAGGCGGGCGAGGCCGCCCCGGGCAGCAAGGGTGCTATAACAACGAGCATGAGCCCAACCACCAAAAACCGGAGCAACCGATCGGTGGCAGGGGCCCAGAGCGGGTCAAAGCCGGGGATCTTGATGCGCCCGGAGCCTGCCGCTGCCATGATGACCTTGACGGTGAGCAAGAGGTAGCGACACAGTATGACGAAGAATACGATGGTGAAGAAGTTGGGGAGGTAGCCCCAAACACTCGAAGCCAAACGAATGGCTCCACCTTTGAGGGCGGCGTGCAGCGTGTCGGCGAGAAACTTGGTCTGCGGAAAGAGCTGGAACATAAAGGCCAGATAGACATAGCCCAAAAACAGTCCCGCCGCCCACGCACCCAGGCGCACCAGAATTTTGAGAATACGAGCTAGGGTCGTTGCCGAAATGAGCGACAGGCCTTGCAGGCCCACCTCTCGGATCCTATCTCCCTCTAGCGAATCGATATATCGCGAGAAGCGAGCCGCCACAAAGCGCACCAACAGAAGGCAGACTATGAGAGAGACCGCCGAGGCGATGACCTGGCCTATTCTATCCTCGACGAGATAGTTCCAATACTCTTGCATCCTTTGTCATTAAACCAGCAGCAAAAGAGCCCTCTTCGAGTGGGACTTCTCACATCCTAAGGTACAGGAAATCCCCGTCGACCCCTCACTCCTCGGCGGCTCGGTCCACAACCAGCACGTTGGAGGCCAGATCCTCTATCAAGCGGTCCTCCAGGCCCTGTTCTCGGCGGCGCAGGGCCCTCAAAGCGGCGGGCTTGGTCTTCTTCGGCAGGCGGCCCACATTGCAGATCGGTTCGCCTGGCTTGACCGCCGGCAGAGTGGTCATACCCATCACAATCCCGTCGAATGGAGAGCTGATCACACTGTGTTCGCAACCCAGCAGGGTCGTGTTTGTAGCCAAGGGTTGGCCCTTCTCCACCACGTCGCCAGCCTGGATGTGAAACTGCAAGAACCCTCCCCTATCGGCTCTCACCCACTTGGACTTCTCCACCACCACCTGATAGTCGGGACTCTCGCCCGCTCCATCGATCATGCCCAATTCCCGCAAGACGTTCTTGATACCGCGCACCGCCGACTCGACGATGCCGGGCTCAACCTTCCACACCTCGCCACCTTCCATCACGATAGTGCCGCAGCCGAATTGGCAAGCTTCTCGGCGAAGAGCCCCTTTGGGACCCGGCCCATCGATGATGATCTCGCAGCCGAAGGCCTCGGCGATTCTTCTCACTTCGGGATTTTCCATGTCCGCTCGAACCGTGGGATAGTTCGTCCGGCGCACCGCAGCGGTATGAAGGTCGATACCGTAGTCACAGCGCTTTACGATATTCTCAAAGATCGTGCGCGCCATTCTCGCGGCCAAGGTCCCATTACAATTTCCAGGGAAAGACCTGTTGAGGTCTCGCCGGTCCGGTAGGTACCGTGAATGCCTCTCGAAGGCCAAGATGTTGAGCACCGGCACAGCCAGAAGGGTGCCGCGCAAGACTTGAAAATCGGGGTCCTGGAGCAGTTGCCGAATAGCTCCGGTTCCGTTGATCTCGTCGCCGTGGAGAGCCCCCGTGACAAAAACCGTAGGCCCCTCCTCTGTACCACGGCGAATGTGCAGAGGGATCTGCACCGTCATCCCACTGAAGCTCTCGCTCACCGGAAGGGTGACATCGTGACCAGTGCCGAGCGCGATCGGCACTCCGTCCCAACTATCGAGCTTTGTCAAAAGCGGAGCTGATGCCATGGGCTAATCTATCCTTCCGGGTCGTGCGGGTGGTCGTGGACTTCATCCGACACTGGCAGACTCGGTAGGTCTTTCACTTTAGGCATCCGCTTTTTCCTCGTTTTGGCGGGAACAAGATCTCGCATCAACTCTTGCTTGCCAAAGGCCAGCAAACGGTCGCCAGGCTCCAAAATACGTCCGGCCCGCGGGTTGGGGATAACCGTCGTGCCGCGGTAGAGCGTGAGCACGTTGAGGTCTTTCTCGCGCAGGTTGGATTCGCCCAGGGTCTTACCCACGTACTCGCTTCGCTCCGGTATGTGGATCTCCACGACCCCGTAGCCCCGACTCACCGTCAGGCGTTGACGGAGATCGATCTCAGGGAAATCGACTTGAGCGGCGATATAGTCCATGATCGCACCGGCGATGTCCAGTTGGGTGCAACGCTCGATCCCCTCCAGGCCTGGCGAGGAATTGACCTCCATAATCTGGGGACCATCCTTGCCCTCAAGCATGTCGACACCGGCCACTCGAAGACCCATGATCTGAGCGGCTCTAACGGCGGTTTCGCGATAGACTTCGTCGAGTTCCACCTGCTCTGCCACACCACCGCGATGCACGTTGCTGCGGAATTCCTGCCCTTGGGCGATCCGTCGCATGGCCCCTACGACTCGGTCTCCCACCACAAAAGCGCGGATATCTCGGCCCTTGCTCTCCGAGACAAACTTCTGGATCAAGACACTCTGCCGTTGACTCTGCAGCAGTTCGATGATGGCCGCAGCCGACGAAACGGTGTGGGCCAGAAGCACCCCGATACCCTGAGTCCCCTCGATAAGCTTGATCACAACCGGCGCGCCGCCGACTCTCTCAATGGCGGGCAAGACATCCCGCTTGTCTCGAACAAACGTGGTCTGGGGAATGCCTATCTGGTGCCGACTCAAGATCTGAAGACTCCGGAGTTTATCTCTGGAGTTAGAAATGCCGGCCGAGGTGTTGGCGCAGTACACGTCCATCTGCTCAAACTGCCTCACCACGGCCGTACCATAGTAGGAGATGGAGGCCCCGATACGCGGGAGCACAGCATCGTACTGAGAGAGTTCTTTTTGTCGATAGAAAAGCTTGGGTGAGCCGCGCTCGAGATCGATGGCAAACTTAACGGTGTTCAAAACCTTGACTTGGTGTCCACGGAGCTGGGCTGCCTCTCGCAGTCGTCGTGTGCTGTAGCACTTGAGGTTGCGGGAAAGGATCGCTAATTTCATTCTTGGCCTTTTTCTTTGATTTTTTTTCTCATTTTCGTTTTCGTTTTCGGTTTCGGTTTGGCTCCATAGTATGACTTGCCGGAATCGACCAGAAAGCGGTTCCGAAAAGACTCCCGTCCCAAGAGCATGCGAAATCCCATCTCGTCTCGATTGGCGAGGGTGACCTCGATCGTCCAAACGTCGCCAAGGAGGGACACCGACGTCAAGATGACCGGCCGCAGGCTGGCACGGCCGCTCGAACTGCGAACAGAGCGATACTCCAGAACCTCGGCTTCGGCCTGAATCACTTCTCGCGCACTCCTTTGATCGGGATGGATCTTGAAGCGAACGTAGTCCGCCCCATCCTTCTTCAGGTGTTCGAGACCAACCACGTGTAAGGAAGAGGAGCGTGCCCCCGTGTCGACTTTCGCCTTGATGTGAGGAATGCCCAGGTCGGGCAGCCCAACCCACTCTCGCCAGCCGATAACGGCTAGTTCACCCTTGCGCTTTAGCCTACGCGCGATTCGTTTGCTCATTGTTGGCGAGAGACTTCAACGAGTGAACAAAGGAGCCTCTATCGAAGATTCCAAATCTCGAGGCCGGGAGTGGTAAAGATCCGTAAATCGCAACAGTCTGTTTACAATGTTTACAATCCCAGTCCTAGCGTTCAACGATCTCTACACTCGACTCAACTAAACTCAAGCTATGAACATCTCAAACATTCAAACAGCCAAGGTCTCTCATCCGGCGCGAATCCAAGCTCCTTCTCAAGAGCGAACGCCAAACAAAGCCGAGGGGGAAGAAGGCTCACTCCTACGAGATGTGATGGCCTTTGGGGCCGGAACCGCAGCCGGCCTTGCCGGTGGAGTCTACGGCGGCGTAGAGGGTCTCATCAAAGGCAGCGTAGAGAATTTCCCCAAACATATCAAAGCCGGAGCGGAGGTCGCCAGCAAAATTTTCACTCCCGTCGGTGGAGCGATAGGGGCCATCGCCACCGGTGTCATCGCTACCGGAGCGGCTGTCGGAGCCCCCGTTGTCGCAGGGCTTTCCATCGCCCTGGGGTTTGTGGGCCAAACAGCGATATCGGCCCTCGTGCAAGCACCCTCGAGCATCGCCGCCGGTGCCCAGCGAGGCGCCGCCAGCGGTGCCAACGCTG
>CAZVVF010000204.1:0-6938 GCA_964630575.1 uncultured Burkholderiales bacterium
GTTCCCAAGGCAGCACCCAAATCACGGGCCACGGAACGCACGTAGGTACCGCTCCCACAGACCATAAAGGCGCGGAGCTGGGCGGTCTGAGGATCGTAATCCAGAAGCTTCAACTGCTCCACCACGGTCGGGCGAGCCTTGAGTTCGAAAGACTCTCCCCGACGCGCCTTCTCATAGGCACGAACTCCGTCTTGGCGTACGGCCGAAACCTGCGGTGGCACCTGCAAAAAATCCCCGCGAAAGTGGGACAACTCAGCCTCGATGTCGTCCGAGGTCAGAAGCCGAGCCCTGTCGGACTCATCGCGACTCAGGATCTCTCCTTCCAGGTCATCCGTGGAGGTTGTCACTCCCAGTTGGATGTGGGCAAGGTAAGACTTCATGGAGGACCCGAGATCCGGGAGCATCGGAATCAGCTTCGTGGCCGAGCCAACAGCGATAGGCAGAACCCCGCCCGCGGCTGGGTCTAGAGTGCCCAGATGGCCGACCTTGGTCTTTCTGGGCACGCGACGGCGCACCCGATCCACAACATCGTGACTGGTCATCCCCGGAGGCTTCGCGATATTCAGAAATCCTGATTTTCTCATGACTTAGACTCCATCAATTCCAGGGCCGCGGCCAAGCCCAAACGATAGCCGAGCGTGCCTAATCCCACAATGCTGCCCTTGCAGACCTCAGCGATAGTAGAATGTTGCCTCCACTCTTCGCGCGCGGCAACGTTTGTGATGTGCACCTCGATAACGGGTAGACTCAGAGAGGCGATAGCATCACGAAGAGCGCGCGACGTGTGCGTGAAAGCCCCCGGATTGAAGAGAATCACGGACACTTTTCCCTCTTCCTCTGCGCGGTGCAGAAGGTCGAGCAACAAACCCTCGGAGTTGCTCTGCTCAGAAACGACTTTCACGCCGTGGGCTTGAGCCCACTGCTGCCACTCGAGGTTCAAGGCTTCCAGCCCCCGCAAACCGTATTTTTCAGGTTCGCGTCGACCCAACGCGTTCAAGTTGGGCCCATTGAGAATCAGTACCGTATCTCTCACTCCACCATCCTCTACACCAGGAGCGAGGAAAATGCTCGCTCCACCGCAGCGCGGTCAGGACCATAGACGAGTTGCACTCGGCCCAAGGCCTGAGGCAAAACGAAGCACCACTGGCCGTCTTTATTTTTCTTATCACGACCGAGCGCCAAGGAGATCCGCTCCCAAGAGTAGCGACCATCGTCCGAATCAGGAAGCGTTCCAGACAGCCCCCAACGCTCCAGAAGAGCTGAGAGCTCAGGCTCGAAATCCTCCTGCAGAATCCCTAAAAGGCGACTCAGCCGGACACCGGCGAGCAACCCTAGCGCAACAGCTTGCCCGTGGCTCATTCCGTAGTCGGAGCACCACTCTATCGCGTGTCCATAGGAATGCCCGAGGTTGAGAGTCGCCCGCAATCCCGTCTTTTCGAAAGGATCATCTTGAACCACACCGACCTTCACACGAACGGCAGCGGTGACGAGAGCTTCCAACTTTTTGTCTTGAGAACGGTCGGCGGGATGAAACGAGAGCAGCTGACTCCAGAAGTCACCACCACTCAAGATTCCGTGTTTGATCACCTCGGCCATACCGCTCGACCATTCCGCTTCGGGAAGGGTGGCTAAAAGAGCCGGGTCGACCGCCACGATCTTGGCTGGATAAAACTGTCCAACGAGGTTCTTCCCCTGAGGAAGGTCGATACCGACCTTACCTCCTACCGAGGCGTCGACCATGGCCAAGAGCGAGGTCGGTATCGAATAGAATGGTACCCCTCGAAGATAGGTCGCCGCAGCGAAGCCAGCCAGGTCTCCAACCACTCCGCCACCCACGGCAACAAGAGCGGACCGACGGTCCATTCCAAGGGCCAGCATCTGCGACCAAAGCCAAGCGGCGCGCTCCAGGCACTTGGACGATTCTCCAGGCGGAACGACCAACCAATCCTGGTCTGGGAAAACCCTCCCCCGAGCCGACGCACTGACATTCTCGTCGCTAACAACGGTCACGCGAGTACCGCTCAAAGAGAGGGTTTCTGCCAGATTTTGACTGCTCCCGTGACCGAGCAAAAGTCGGGTAGACGCAGGTCCTAGCGGGACAGTACACTCCATGATTTGTGAATTCGTCTCAAGGGACAGAAGACCTGTCCTCTCAGCGCAGACAACCGGCTAACTCAGACTCAAAACCAGTGCCGAGTTAGCCGGCGAACCGCTACGAAGCGGTGCTTGGAACCTTGTAGATCTCGGTGCCTTCCGATTGAGTCAGACTGCGGAACGAGGCCAGAAGTTGCTTCGTGATCGGTCCGGGCTTACCGCTACCGATGATCCGTCCACAGAGATCGACAACGGGGATCAATTCTGCTCCCGTGCCGGTGACGAAACACTCATCGGCGACGTACAAGTCGTGAGCGGTCAAGAAAGACATCTGAACCTGAAGATTCATCTTGGCGGCGAGTTCCATCACCACACTGCGGGTGATGCCCTCTAGGATCCCTACCGTAGCGGTCGGCGTGTAGAGCACACCACCTTTGACCAAGAATATGTTCTCAGAAGTGCACTCGGTAATGTATCCGTGACGATCGAGCATCACAGCTTCTGCACACCCGGCGTTGATCGCTTCCAACTTACCCAAGATATTGTTGAGATAGTTGAGGCTCTTTATCCGTGGGGAGAGAGCATCCGGGGAGTTCTTTCGGGTGGAAGCGATGATGAGCTTCAACCCCTTCTCATAAGTCTCTTCCGGGTAAAGTTTTATCTCATCAGCGATGATAATGATGGCTGGCTTGGGACACTTCCTCGGGTCCAAGCCCAAGTCACCTTTGCCCCGAGTCACCACGAGCCTGATATAGGCGTCTCGCAGGTCGTTGCGTCGCAACGTCTCTAGAACAGCTTCCTTCATCTCGTTGATGTCGAGCGGAATATTGATGAGGATGGAGCGGGCCGACAGATAGAGTCGTTCCAGATGCTCCTCTAAGCGGAACACCCTACCGGCATAAGCCCGTATGCCCTCAAAGATCCCATCCCCATACAGCAAACCATGGTCGAATACCGAAACCTTGGCTTCCTCCTTGGGGTAATATTCACCGTCGATATAAACTTGGCGACTCATTCAATAACCTCCTGATGTCATCTTCTATGTATCCCCAGTCATGTGGGGGTGATAAACCAATTTTATTGACTACTTGCTATACAGCCGAGTAGGCAAGGAATCCGATCCCCTTAAGAGAACGTGTGGCGATGGCGAACGTCAACAAAATCGTAGCCTCACTGCGAGAGGGTCTCAAGCTTCAAGAAGCGATGCTGGAGCAGACCTCTGTCATTGAGACGGTCGGTTCCTATTGGATAGAGACCTTGCGCGAAGGCGGTAAAATTCTTCTCGCTGGAAATGGCGGAAGCGCTGCTGACGCCCAACACATCGCGACCGAACTCGTGGGACGCTTCGAACGAGTCAACGGATTTCCCGCTTTGGCCCTAACAGTCGACTCATCGTGCCTCACAGCGATCGGCAACGACTTCGGTTTTGCAGAGATTTTTAGGCAGCAGGTCCTCGCGTTGGGCCAACCGGGTGACCTTTTTGTGGGGATCACCACCTCCGGGAATTCCAAAAATATCGTAGCCGCACTGCGCGCTGCTAGAGAAAAGGGCCTTCGCACACTCGCTCTGACCGGTGCCAATGGCGGGGAGGCCAAAGCCGCATCGGAGATGTGCGTCCAGGTGCCATCGGTACGAACCTGCCGGATCCAAGAGATCCACATCACCCTGGGCCACATCTGGTGCGAGATGGTGGAAGATGCTCTGCCTAGTCCCTTATGAGGTCCTTGCGGGTCGGTCTCTTTTCCAACGCTTATCGCCCAGTCGTCAGCGGGGTCGTCAATTCGCTCAGTGAGATCCGCAAAGGACTTCTGAAGCGACACCATACCCCTTTCCTCTTCGCCCCCGAAGCGAAGGGCTACCGCGAGGCTCACGCGGGAGTCTTCCGCTTTCCTTCGCTCGAACTCGATAGATCCGTCGGGTTCCCCGTTCCCATTCCCTTCTCGGCTCGACTCTCGCGCCTCATCCCCCGAATGCAACTCGATGTGATCCACTCCCATCACCCGATCCTCATCGGCGCCACAGCCGCCAATTTCGCCAGGCGCCTGGGGCTGCCCCTGGTCTACACCTTTCACACGCAGATCGAGCAGTACACCCACTATGTACCCTTCTTCAGTCGGGAAACGGTCCGCGACGCCGCCCGGGCCAAGGTGAGTCAATACCTCGCCAAATGCCAGCTGATCATCTGCCCATCCCCGAGCATTCGAGACCTCATCGACTCCTACGGCGTTGAGACCAGGGTGGAAACCTTGCCCAATGCCATCGACCTGGAAAAATTCTCTCACCCACAGGCGCCGGAGAGACCACTCCGAGACACTCTGGGCATCGCTCCTCAAGCTCTGGTCAGCCTATCTGTTGGCCGACTGGCCTACGAAAAGGGATTGCCTTTTTTGCTCAAAGCCTTCGCCGCCACAGAAACGGATCCAGAGCACCACCTGGTCCTGGTTGGGAGCGGGCCCCAAGAACTCGAGTTGCGGCAACTCGCCAGCGAACTCAATATCGGGTCCAGGGTCCATTTTCTCGGACCGGTCTCCTACCGGGACATGTCGACCCTCTACAACCAAGCTGACCTCTTTGTGATCTGCTCGACCACCGAGGTGAAGCCTTTGGTCGTGCTGGAGGCGCTGGCCAGTGGGCTCGCGATTCTGGCCGTCTCAGCCTGCGGCACGAAAGATACGCTCACCCATGGAGTGGACGGTTGCCTGTGCGAACTCAACCATGAGGCCTATGTCAGCAACTGGAACACCCTGCTGAGACAGCCGGAGTTCAGGACAGAGTTGGGCCAGCGAGCCAGAGCCACCGCTGAACCTTACTCCATCGACTCCTATCTCGATCGTCTGTGCGAACTCTACCGTGACGTTCTCGACCGCTTCCCCCATCGAAAATTTCCACAGACGGAAACGGGATAATGTCGGCTCACCCTGACTGGACGTTTGCCTTTGCCGAATCCGTCGGCTCCATCGATGCGCTCGAATGGGACCGCTGTGCCGGTAGCAAAAACCCCTTTGTGAGCCACGCCTTTCTCTCCGCCTTGGAGGACAGCGGGTGTGTGGGAGAAGCCAGCGGATGGCTCCCCTCTCCCGCCCTCTTGCGCTCTCAAAAGGGAGAGTTGTTGGCGGCTGCTCCGAGCTACATCAAGCTTCATTCTCAAGGCGAGTATATCTTTGACTATCACTGGGCCGATGCCTATCACAGATTCCATCCGAAGGACTCCTACTACCCCAAACTGCAGGTCGCGGTACCCTTCTCGCCGGTGCCCGGTCCCCGTCTTCTCGTCTCACCGGGAACCCACCTCAAAGAGGCTCGCCTCGCTCTTTTGACAGGGCTCCAAGAACACGTTCTGAGCCGAGAACTCTCCTCGGTTCACATGACCTTCTGCCGGGAAGAGGAGGCCCTGATCGCTCACAGCGAATCGGACTACCTCCTGCGTACAGGAGAGCAGTACCACTGGTTCAACGATGGCTACAACAGCTTCGAGGATTTTCTTTCCGCCCTCACCTCGCGCAAGCGCAAGAACATCCGAAAAGAGCGAGCCAAGGCTCACAGCCATGGGCTCACCCTGCGAACGATTCGCGGCGACGAGCTCAGCGACTTCCAGTGCCTCTCCTTCTACCGACTCTACGAAAACACGTGTCTTAGAAAGTGGGGTTCCCCCTACCTCAATCTCGACTTCTTTCGCCTCTTAGCCAAACGTTTGGGCCCGAAACTCGTGGTCATGCTAGCCCAGGATGGAGAGGGGCGCTATGTGGCCGGAGCCTGGAATCTGCAGGGTGAAGACACCCTCTTTGGTCGGAACTGGGGAAGCTTCCAACACTACGACATGCTTCACTTTGAGGTCTGTTACTATCGGGCCATCGAGTACGCTATCGACCAAGGCCTGGCCAAGGTGGAAGCCGGAGCCCAGGGAACACACAAGATTCAACGGGGATACAGACCGCGTGCGGTCTACTCGGCACACTATCTGCGCTCCCCGGAGTTTGCCCGAGCGGTCGAAGAGTATCTCCACTCTGAGCGCCAAGAGACAGACTACCGCCTACGCGCTCTCACTCGCCTAGAGCCGTTCAAAGGCTAGAGCCAAGTTTTTCAGTCTCCTCCGAGGGTAGAATGGGGCTGAGTTGAAAGACCATGGCGCAAGTGAGTGAGCAAAATCCCAAAAAAAGACCGGCCACAGGAAGCGCTCTAGCCAAGCAGCTGCGCCTGGAAAAAAGCAAGAGAGAGCTGCTCGATAAGAAGCATCAGCAGACTCTTGAGCTCCTGCAAGCAGCCGAGTCGAAGCTCCTCAAATACAAGAAAGCCTATCTCAAGCTAAAAAAGAGCGGAACGAGTGACGCCAAAAGTGCGAAACTTGAACTCCGGGTCAAAAAGCTCAAGCTAACGCTCAAGAACTCCCAACAGAAGCTAGCCAAAGCCCTACGCCTCTACAAGAGGAGCAAGGCAAAGCTGCGCTCTACGCTCGTGGAGCTGGAGCAGATCAAGGAGTCCTCGGCGGCTGAAGGTGCATCCTCACAAGAGCTAGAGGCCACTAGGGTTCGCATAGTCACTCTGGAGAGAGAACTCCAGCAGTCGCGAGCCTTGACCCTGGACCGCGAGAGGGAGCTCGCCGAGGCGCAAGCCCAAGCTCAGGCGCTCCAAGACGAGATCTCACAGGCACAAACCCTGGCCCAAGATCGCGAGAGAGAGCGCGATGAAGTCCAGAACCAAGCCCAGTCTCTCCGGGACGAACTCGCGCAGCTGCAAGCGCTGGTCCAGGATCGCGAGAAGGAGCTTCTGGAGGCTCAAGAGCAAGCACAGGCCCTAGAAGAGCAACTCGAACAGAGTCGAGACCGTGCCGAATCGGCCAACCTCGA
>CAZVVF010000205.1:0-6936 GCA_964630575.1 uncultured Burkholderiales bacterium
AACAGCAAGGCCGAAACAAGATGCGTCAAGGGGGCTAGAGAAGGGTTGTACTGATAAACTTGGGTATCCCAACCCTCCACCATTCGGAATCCCGGTTTCAGCGCGAGACCGCTCAGGCCTATGAGCAGCTCCAAGCCGAGGTAGAGGTACAGCGGGTTGCGAGAGACCGACCCCCGCAAGAAACGACCCATGGCGAGCGACCCGACTGTCATACCGCCCATCGTCGTGGCCAAAGTCAGTGCGGTGCCCAATGAGGAGAACCCGATGGCCAAAGAAAGCTCCAGCTGCCAAAGAATCTCCCATGACAAAGCCGCGAAACCGGCCAAAAATACAACGAGATAAAGTACCGAGCGTTTCATATCGAACCTATCGCCCCAGCCGAGGAACTCAAAATGGAGGTCGAGCTAGTCTTCGCCATCAGCCCATGCCTGGAAACGGTCAAAGGGTGCGATAGCGTGCTCCATCCTCATAGGCGCTAGCTTCAGCAGAGCCTGGCCTGGCCCTGCCCTGAGCCACGAGATCTCCCCCCTCCTGTGGGTGTGAAAACCATCGAAGCTCTCTCGTTGCTGGCGAAACCGAGCAACGATCCTAAAGGCATGGGCTGCTCGTAACCTTATTGTAACCCCAAGACGGCGCTCGACGGCTAAACTGATCCTCGTGCTCATCTCTCGCTCACTCGGTCCCGTCCCACTGCGGTCTACCAATCTCGCCTCAGTTCAGCGCGTTCCGACATCCCTGGTGTCGTCGGCGCCGACTCCGGGGTCGGTGTTGTCAACGCTCGACCTCTACAAGCCTGGCGATCTGTCCGGACCCGGTCCCAAGGAGATTCCCGACGTCCGCGGCATGCTGGCGAAGAACCTTCGGTTCTCTGAGCTAAACCTGGAGATCAACAAGGCCTATGTGGCTCTGGCTGAACAGTTCCAAGACATCTACGATCCCGAACGCCAACGGGGACCGAGTTGGTACGGATTCGCTCCCTACGCTTCTCGGCAAGCGGGCGGCTCTATCAAACTGGCCGAACGCCTGACAAATGTGCTGGACAACCTCGGTCATGCGCCCGCTCAAAACCCACGTCGAGAGCGAGAATTGGACCGCGAATTCCCCGACCCTCAGGACCGAGAAAGCGCCTCGATAGCACTCTCCTTGCTGGGTCCGGCCCCTACCAGCCCTGAAGGCCCTCATACGGAAGGTCTCGGGGATCTCACCTATCTGGCCATCGCCGCCAAACGTCTCCGGTCGATCCTGGCTCGGGAATCCGGCCCCTTGACCGACCGGGTCGCTCGGGTGGCACGAACCTTACGGAATATGCTAGAAGACGGGAATCGACGCATCATCAGTGAGATAGGTGTGGCCGGCCAGGACTATCTTCAGTTTCGTCAGGGCAGATCCCCGACCCCGGATCAGGTGCTGGACGGATTCACCGTTTCTGACACTCCCGCGCAACCCGATCAGGCTCGGGGAATTTACCGAGTGATGGAGCGAGCCGTGCAGGGGAACGGACCACTTCTGACCGACTGGGACGAACAGTTTCCACCCGATCGGCCCTTGGACCGGAGCAATTTTATCGTGGCATCCTTCGCAGCCTACGAAGCGGCTCGTTTGGAACCGGACGCGCGCATCAAGAATCGCTGGATCGAGCAAGCTGGCATTCTCATGGCTTTTCGAGAGCAGAACGACATCGTCCAAGCAGCCTTTGAGGACAGCGCCTCTTTAGAGGAAGTGCCTCGCAGTGCGGTGATGAAGATGGTGACGCCTTGGACGAAACTCTCGACCCACAATTTTGACTGGTCGTTTCGACGCTATGCCGCCCAATCGTTGCCTCCGGCCGACAACAACCCGCTTACCCCACGAGCAGCAGAATACAGTTGGGGAGACTTCTCCACACGCTGGGGCGGAGTCCTAGACTTCTTTTCTCAAGTCTTCCAAGATCCAGGCACGATTTGGCCGATGCCCTCGCCAGACCCTTCCGTCCCCTTGGCCTAGCCCGGGAGGAGCGATGACCTCAAAAAAACACCGGTCACACCACATCAGCACCAAGCGCCACCGGTGGCCACAGCCAAAGGTTGGTGGAAGCGATGAACCTAGCCCACTGAAACAAAGAGCGGAAACCAAAAGCCGGTGACAAAGGCCAGGGCCGAAATGCTACCTATCAGCAAACAGATCATGCCGTTGCTCTGATACCATTTCACGGTATTCTTGAACCACTTGTCGTCTTTGGTTTGAACTCCGAAGGTGCCGCGGATCTCACCCTTCAACTCAGCGTTCATGGCATAGGCTGGACCGAAAATACCAAACCCCAGAACGCCGAGGGTGAATCCCAGGTGTTGCACGGCCTGGAGAAACTTAGTCGCTCCAGTATCGGCCGCTTGGAAGTTTGCAGCCAGGCACAGAATATACATGGTGAAGCTCAACTGCAGCCAGAAATACTGGGGGTCGCTCTCGCGCGTGGGGCTGTTCGCGGAAAATCCTATCCTACCCGTACTGATCGTCACGAAGTAGAGACAAGCTAGCAAAATAAAGGTTAAACCGATAATCATTCTAGTTCCTTCGGAATGGTTGAAGAAATCACTCCTTGTGTGCCCCTTTTCAAATCAGCCGAGGTCCACCCCGCATGAGTTCTGCCTCTCATCGGGTTCATCATCGGCTTCCTGACTTTTAGGTTTCTCTTTTCGGTCTAAAGAGTTGTTTTCTAGGTCTAGAGGGTTCTTGTTTGGATTTTGCGATCTTTCTTTCTTGCAAGACCTGGTCTAGGTAGTCTAAGTCTAGGTCTGCGTCTAAGTCTAAGTTTAAGTTTAAGTTTTGTCGTGCGTCTATCTCTAGCTCTAAACTTGGCCTGTGGACCGGTTCATGGCGAGGAGACTCTCCGGACAAACAAGTCCAGGTGGATAGCACCTCGACGAGCGTGTTTTTGTCCTTTGCCAGAATCTTGCGATACAATTCCGCATTGTGCTTGATTTTGTTGGCCACCTTATCCTTGCGGGGAACATAGGCGTTCAGGACACCAGCAATCGTTGCGGGAACACCGATGGGTGGATTCAAAAGAGTCAAGAACAGCCCACCGGCAGCCCCCTTGAGCAGGATTTTGACTCTTTTTCGGACGGCTTGTTTTTCATCGTAAGCATCCTCGGCCGCCGATTTGGCATCCCGGTCCGGCAAGAAACCGGTCTCGACGATCTTGGATTCCCGAATTCGCGCGGCCAAGGCTTGAACCATCTCAGTCTCTCTAGCCGCCTTCTGTGCGCTGTTCACCAATCGAAACCCCGTGAGGTCAGTTTGCAATCCCTCCCCGTTGAGAAACACGTCGCAGTCCATGGCGTGAGTTTGGGGAGCCAGGGTCACCGATTCCACGACCACCCCTTGTCTCACCCAATGGAGTTCAGACCGTCTTCGAGATGGGGGGTAGTCTACTTCCAGAATTCGCGGAAGACGCAGTCCCACAAGACACACCGCCGTGAATTTTCGACTCCCCCCGTTCTGTCGAAGAGCTTTCAAGGGATGAGTAAAAACCGAGAGGGTCTTCTCTTCAAAGTCAACAGGAAGAGGCATATCCTCGGAACCGTCCCTACGACAGCCTGCCACCAAGAGCGGACGATACCGGTCTCCAGTGCAATACCGGGCACAACGCAAGAGACCATCCAGGCGTCGACCATCAACCGAAATGGGAACGGGAGAGAGAAAACAATACTCTTCGAGTTCCTGTAAAATCTTGAGTTGATACCTACCCGCGACCAAGAAAATGGCCTCGGTTTCCGTCGACGGAATGTGAGCGACGTTCACGGTGACTCCGGGTCCAGGACGGTACTTCCTCGACAACCGTTCCGCCTCGGAAGTGTTGCCAAAGAAGTGTCCGGCGTATACCGGTCGGGGTTCGATCTCACCATCGTCGACAACCAAAAGAAAGGAGAGATTGGCCTGCTCTACCAAAGCTCGCAAGCCTACGCAGAGATTCTCGATGGGCTGATCGCCACCGACCTTGCCACTGAGCATCACATTGACCAACTCTTGCTCTGTTGGAAGTGTACCCAGGCGCTCGGTGAGAAACTGGAACTGGGTCACCTTGCGGGTCTGCTGAATGCGCAGTTCGCTACACCCCCAAGCTACGGCAGCCTGAACAAACTTGGTCACCCAAGCGTAAGTCCGAGGCAGAGCGAAACGGGCTAGCTTTCGCGCAGCGTTCTGATGGGAAACCGTGAATCCACCCTCGGAGTCTTGGATCCCATCGGCCCGGCGTTGGTCGAGAAATTTTCCTAGATCGAGTTGCTCACCCATCTGGACAATTTAGCCCTAGGAGGTGGCTGAACCTTCAGCCTCACAGCTATGGCAGATACCGCGAAAAATGATCTGAGCCTCCTCGATGGTGGCTGGCAGCCTGACATCGGGCAGGAGGCAAGGCTTTTTTCCCTCAAAGCAAGGGACATCCAAAATCCGATGGCACTTGCGACAGACGAAATGGTGGTGCCACTGCTCGGCGTACTCGTAGAGCGTGCGACCCGGACCAGCGTCGGTCACCATCAAGACGCCTCGGGACGAGAGGTCCCCTACGACTTTAAAAACCGTGCCCCGAGGGACACATTCCCCCCTTTCGGTCAAGAACTTGTGAACATCATCGGCCGAGCAGTGACCGCCGAGATCGGCCAAGGCCTGCAGGACGACCAACCTGCTCTTTGTCGCCTTGAGCCCAGCGGTTCTCAGCACGTCTGAGTATTGTTTCACATTTGAGTTCATCTCTAAAGTTCTACCCCGAACGCCACGGGAATATGCCCCAACACAGGGGTCTGTCAACATTTAGCATAAGTCAACCGCAGCTGTTGTGACAATCGCTCGCCTAGAGCGGCCCCAAAAACCCGACGATGAAATTCACCACCCCAGTCAAGATAGAAGCCTCGTCTGTCCCCGTCGCTCTGGGAACTCCCACCCTAGCCCTGGGGTCCTGCTTTGCCGATCGGATCGGGAGAAAACTCCAGGAGGCGCTCTTTCCTACAGAGGTCAATCCAACGGGAATTCACTACAATCCCGTCTCTCTCTCGGCCGATCTCGCCCCCTCGGCACCAGAGGGACCACTCTTCTTTCACCAGGGACTGTGGCGCAGCTTCTCTCACCACGGTCGACTCGCAGCAGACCGACCCGAGACGGCTCAGGCCCAGATTGCCCAGGCTCAGTCGGCCCTCAACGAAGCTCGCGAGAGAGCCGAGTTGATACTGTTGACCTTGGGAACCGCCCAAGTCTTTGTACGACCCAACGGCCGGGTCGCTACCAATTGCCATCGACTGCCCCACGCCCTTTTTCGCAAAAGAAGACTCTCACTCGAAGAATCCATCGACAGCCTGGAGCGCCCTTTGCGAACTTGGTTAGAACTCGACCCGAGGCGACGAGTGATACTAACCGTGAGCCCGATTCGACACCTTCGAGGTGGCCTGGTGGAGAACAGCCGAAACAAAGCCACCCTCCTTCTTGCCTGCGACGAATTGTGCCGCTCCCTGCCTCGAACGAGCTACTTTCCGGCCTATGAGATCTTAGTTGACGAGCTCCGCGATTATCGCTTTTACAGCGACACCTTGATTCAACCCAGCGACCTGGCCGTGGACTACATCTGGCGGGCCTTCAGTCAAACCTACTTTGACTCCCGCACTCAGGAGAGTTTGGCCCTATTGAGCAAGGCCAGCCAACTAGCCGCTCACAGATTGACCCCCCACTCCAACCCCAAAGCGCTCGGAGAAAAGGGGCTCCATCTCTTGCAAGAACTGAATCGAAAGTCGCCCGAATTGGACACATCGTCCCTACAGGGCCACTTCCAAAGCTGGTGCAGGGGGTGATCGTAGCCCAGCCTCGAACTGGCTCTCGTGCTTACGCGCCCTAAATTTCCAGTAGAATTGCAACGGTTTGCCCGGCTCCTTCGCCGCGCCTGGGGTTTTATACCCTTGAGTGCACCGGGGGTCTTTCTGCTGCTCACCGTTCTGGCGGGAACCTACTACTTCGGGAAACTGCAAAACGACTATGTCTTGCTGATCACCGGAGGGGCCTTACTCGGGGCTGCTGCCTTGGACACTCTGGTGGTGCTGCTCACCGCCCTCTACCTTGGCTACTGCTTCAGAAGACAGGGGGAAGACCACTTCCAAAGCGGCCACCGACTCAAGATGATGACCGGTGTGCAAACCCTGAGCGGACGTCGACTCTCCCCCATTCTTCCGCCCCTGATCGAGGCTTCTACGAGCATCCTCAACCCTCCCTATTTGGAGTGTGAATGGAAGCGCAACCCGCTCAAACAGCGGGAAGAATGGCTCACCTCGAGCAAACGCTGCTTGCTGGAAGAGAACTTTCGACTGCGCAGGCGCATCATCGTCAAAGACGTCTTAGGATTCTCAGCCCTGGACTGGGAACAAGAGGAACCCGTCTCCCTCGCGGTGATGCCGAAACCACTCCGTCTCCAGGCCCACAGCGTTCTGCGGGCTCGCTTCGTCGGTGACGATCTTCCCGACCCCCGCGGAGAACCTCGTGGTGATCGCGTCGACATGCGCCAGTACACACCCGGCGATCCTCCACGGATGCTGCTCTGGAAGATTTATGCTCGCACCGGTCGTTTGATGGTTCGCGTCCCCGAACAAGCGATCACATCAGCTCCTCGGACCTGTGCCTACCTGGTCAGTGGTCCCGATGACGAAGTGTTAGCGAGTGTCGCTCGCACTGTGGTGGAGGCCAACCTCTTGGGCCAAGGGTGGTGGTTCGGAGCCGACGGTTCCGAGCGCAGCGTGCAGGAACAGGACCAAGCTCTCCAACTTATCGCCCGTTCGGGAAACCCCGATATCCAGAGCGGTCAGGGCCTGAGCGCCTTTCTCGCAAAGGCAGCCGCAGAAGGCTTCGGCTCTTGCCTGGTCCTGGTTCCACCCACTGATGGAGAATGGGTCGAGAGGGTCAGTTCCGCTCTATCCCGATCACCGA
>CAZVVF010000206.1:0-6935 GCA_964630575.1 uncultured Burkholderiales bacterium
TCGCCGGCGCCACGCTCCTCCCCATTCGGCGTCCGCCGTATCAGAAATGGCAAAACGGCAGGCTTTCACCGTGGGCTCGACTACGCCGGGGCTTGGGGTTCTCCCATCTACGCTCCAGCCGACGGAAAGGTGACCCTCGTTGGACCCAACTTCACCCTGTTGGGGAACTGCGTCATCATCAACCACGGCGAGGGCCTCACCGGCCTCTATCTCCATATGTCGAGCATCGCCGTGAAAGAGGGCGACATGATCAAGAAAGGCCAGGTCGTTGGAAAGATCGGCAATACCGGTGCTTCCACCGGACCGCACCTCCACTACGCGACCTATTTTCACGGTGTGCCTGTGGACCCCGATCTTCTGGCCAACTTTCCTAAGGAATGGGCTCCCGATCTTTGGGATTGAAGATTCGCCGTGCGGTCCATGCTGACTGCGAGGAGTTGGCCTCGATCTATCAGGAATCCCTCGACGGCCTAGACTGCTGCATGGAAGTGCAGACCAGCACTGAGTCTTTTCTCAACCTCCTCAACGGTTTTCAAGACAGAGAGGCCCTGCTGGTCGCGCAGGGCGACGATCGGCTTTACGGGTGGGCCACACTGAAGCGCTACAGTGACCGCGTCGGATACCGAGTCGCTTGCGAGACTTCGATCTACATGCGTCGTCGAGAGACGGGTCGGGGGTATGGCAGTCGGCTCCAGCAGGCCCTGATGGAGCTGGCCAAGGACTTTGGTTATCACCACATTGTAGCCAAGATTTGGGCCTCCAATACCGGCAGCCTACGCTTCCACGAGAAGTTCGGCTACCAGGTCTTGGGGGTTCAAAAGGAGGTCGGCTATCTCGGTGGAGAGTGGAGGGATGTGGCCATACTGCAGTGTCTGCTCAGCGAGGTTGGGCCCTATCGGCCGGACCTGGCTTGATTCCTACCCGTTGAGCGCTTGACTCTCCCCTGTCTTTCGTGAGGTCTCGGCGGCAAAGGCCATGAGATGACTGGCCACGCTCTCTCGCGGACCGGTATCGAGCAAGCTTCGATCGCCGGAACGGACGGCTCGAAAAAAACTCTCCAACATGGCGGAGTCCCCTCCGAGATGGCGACCGGTGGCTGCCACCTCCCAGCGTTCGACCTGACGGCTCTGGAAGTCGTAGAGTTCGAGGTCGCGGCCGTTGCCCTTTAGGCTCGCCAGGCTACCCATGACCTCGGTTTCTCGCACACGATGGTCGGTGAAGGCCGATGCGGTAAAGGAGGCTGTCACTCCACCCTCAAATTCCAGATTCACGACTTGATGGTCAACCACGTTGTTGTCGCAGTCGTAGACGCAGCGACCGTAGGGTCCTGTGCGCAGGGCCTGCAGGAGGGCTTCTTCAGTGAACTCTGGAGTCACCACGTTAACCGGCCAGTCAAGGTTCCCGCTTCTCATTTCTCCAAGATAGTATCGGCTGGCGGAATAGGGGCAGCTATGCTCGGCTAGGGAGCAATCCAGGCAGCGCGAGGCGGATTCTGGAGGCTTGTTTTTTGAGTGGAAGTGGGCCAGGCTGCCGAAGCTGGAGATCGTTCGGCAGGGTTGGCCCACGAGGTAGGCGAGCAGATCAAAGTCGTGACAGGACTTGGAGAGAATGAAGGGAGCGGCGCGCTCTTCGTTGTTCCAATTTCCCCTCACAAAGCTGTGGGCGAAACGCCAAAAATTCACTGGCTCAAAGTGTCTGATGGCAATGGTCTGACCCAGTCGACCGGAGTCCAGAACCGACTTGATCTCCCTGAAGTAGGGCGCGTAGCGGAGCACGTGGCAAACCGTGAGGATCCGCTTCGTCTTTTCGGCGCACTCTACGAGGCGCCAGCAGTCCTCTTCGCACAGCGCCATAGGTTTCTCCAGCAGAACGTGATAGCCTCGCTGCAAGAGTGCCAGGGTGGGTTCAACGTGGTCATTGTCGGGAGTGGCTACGATAGCGACGTCGGCCAGGCGTTCCTGCTGGACGAGTTCAGCCCAGTTTTCAAAGAGGTTTCGCTCCTTGAGATGGTGTCGCTCGCGGGCAAGGTTTCGGCGCAGGATGCGAGGGTCGGCGACCCCTACGATCTTGAGCCGATCGGGTCGCGAGAGTGAGTAAGCGCCGTAACCATCCAGCCCGCGGTTGCCGGCCCCACAGAGTATGGCGGTGAGTGCTTTGTTGTTGTGAGTGACGACGTTCCACCTCTCTTTGAGACTCTCTTGAGGGTCTCCACGAAATCTGGCTCGGCCGTTCTTGTTCGTTTGGGCGGGAGCCTCCAAAGTCAGTCAAGTGTCTTCTGGGGGTTGCCGCGGGGTGGTTCCATCGCTGCGGCTCAGGGGCGATGACGTCGGAGCGGAAAGACGTCGACCTTCACTCCCTTGGAGTAATGGGCGAGATCGGCGGGTCGTTGGGGCGACTCGAATCCGCTCAGCATGAACAGATGGCTATCCTGCTGTCGCACTTGTGCTGCGCTGATCGGGTAGGGTGTGTGATGGACTCGACCGCTGAAGAGTTCCCCATCCCTCTGGGAGTAGAGCAAGTATCGCTCGGCTAAGAAGTACTCAAGGGTGCCCTCCACCGTTTGGGCGCAGGGGCTCTGCCCTCGATAGATGTAGTTGGAGTTCACCCCGGTCCAAGCCCGGCGGCTGGCGTAGTGAACCCAACCATCGGAATCGATAGAGGCTGTCATTTGTGCGTGCTGGTAGGGCAGGCGAAAGAGCCGACGAGCCAGTCCGACGGCTAAGGCTTGATTGGCGTCCAAGGAGTAGAACCACACTCCAGGGCAGCCGCTGTCGTCGTGAACATAGGTTCGCAGATTCATCTCCAAAAAGTCTGAGATGCCGGGAACGGTGGGGCAAAAGCGTGGTCTGACTCGGTTCATGTAGAAGGGGACGATACCGAGAAAGGCTCGGCCCTCGTAAGTGTCGAGGTGCAGGCCTTGGGGAAGGGTGCTCTCGAGCAACTCCGGAGAGACCTCCCAGTGGAGAAAGAGCAGGTGCTCCCACTCTTGGTGCATCACCACCACGTCGTTCGGTCGTTGACACATCCGCTTGCGGTCCTCTAGGGTCGGTCGAACTCTCATGCAGAGTCTCTGTTCGTCCGCAGACAGAGGATCCTCTTCTGGCCAAGCTCCTTGGAGCCAAAAAGCTCCGTTTCGCGTCGGCGGATCGTCTGATGGAGTCTCTGCAGATCGAGCCGGGTTCAGTGACGATCTTGGCGTTGATCAACGACCCTGAGGTCCGTGTGGAACTGGTGGTGGACACGGTCATCTGGGAGGCTACCGCTGTGGCTTGTCACCCGCTCATCAACACGAGCACGCTGGTTCTCAGCCGCTCGGACCTGAGGCGGTTCCTGGAGCGTGTCGGTCACAAGCCAACCGTTTTGGAGTTGCCGGCGCGAGAGACCCATCCTGTAGAATCCGCCCACTAGGGAGAGTCTGGCGAGGATCTGATGGGGAGTTCGCGGGCAGACCTGCCTCGATGATTCTCTCGCTCAGCGAAACTTAAAGGGGGAAAACGGATTTGAATGAGTTATGTTTCCAGTGACCAGGCGAGTGCCATACGCGCCCACTCTGTTTTTTACGCTGTTGTTGAGTCTGACGCTGTCGCTCGAGGTTTGGGCTGACCCGATTCGCTCCAACCACGTTGAAGCCGAGCTCGTGAGCGCGACCGATTCTCTGGTTCCGGGCCAGTCCACGTGGCTGGCCATTCGTCTCAAGGCCGACGACGAGTGGCACACCTACTGGGAAAACCCTGGCGACACGGGGTTGCCCACCTCGGTCGACTGGGTCCTGCCCACCGGGGTCTCTGTTTCGTCTCTTCACTGGCCTTTCCCGAGTCGACACAACGATGGTGGCCTGATCAGCTACGTCTACGACGGCGAGGTGTTTCTTTTGGCTCGGCTGCAGACCCCGGCCGACTTCAGCGCTGAACAGGCCACCCTCAAGGCTGAAGTGAGTTGGTTGGCCTGCAAGCAGGCCTGTGTTCCCGGCTCAGCGACCTTGGAACTCACTCTCCCGGTCGCCGAGAGTTCTCGGCCAACGAAGTGGAAACCAGAGATAGAGCTGTTCCAAGATCGGCTCCCTGGGGAGCTTCCCGGGCGAGCCCAGGTCAATTGGGTCAGCGAGCAAAAAATGCTGCTCCAAGTTGTGGAGGGCCCGTTTCAGAGCGAGCCGCGAGAGGCTTACTTTTTCCCTGTCGAGGAGCTGGTTCTCGAGAGCAGCGCCCCGCAGGCTTTGCTGAAGGGCGACCAGGCTTGGTCTTTGGAGCTGATGAGGTCGTCGGTGAACCCTCAAAAACCGGATAGACTCAAAGGAATCTTGTTGCTCACGACCGCCACCACAAGGCAAGCTTTTTCACTAGACTTACCGATCGAACCTCAAGAAGACTAACGACTAAGGAGTTACAATGAACAAACAGATCACTCTAGGCCAAGGGCTCTTTTTGAGCTTTCTCTTTCTCATCGGTGTCAGCACCACCGCTTGGGCTGCCCCTGTAGGCGACAAAGCCCCCGACTTTAAGGCTACCGATAGCAACGGAAAAGCGTTCAAGCTCTCAGAGCAAGCTGGCAAGTACGTGGTTCTCGAATGGTTCAATCACCAGTGCCCCTTTGTTCAAGGACAGTACGATTCCGGCAAGATGCAGGCGCTGCAGAAAAAATGGACGGGCAAGGACGTTGTCTGGGTCAGTATCTGCTCTTCGGCTCCCGGTAAGCAGGGCTATACCAAGCCCGCAGAAGCCAACCGACTCAGCCAGGAGAAGAAGGCCAATCCGACGCTTGTGATCCTTGATGAATCAGGCGAGATCGGACAACTCTACGGCGCCAAAACGACACCGCACATGTTCGTCATCTCCCCTGAACAGGTCATCCTCTACAACGGCGCTATCGACGACAAGGGAGAGACCAACTACGTTGACCAAGCCTTGACTGAGGCCCGCAGTGGCAAGGCCGTCTCGACCTCCACGACCCGACCCTACGGCTGCGGCGTGAAGTACTAGAGAGAGTCGGGGCGGGCCGAGCCTCTCGGCTCAGAGCCGCAGTTCTTCCCAGCGAACGCGTCCGTTTTCAATGGCTTGGCGTACTCGACGCTCTCGCTCCGAGAGCTTGGCAGCCCCGGTCTTGACCTCTACGAAAACAACTTCCAGTTCGTCGCTATCCGACAGGCCATCAAAAACCACGTAGTCTATGGGACTTCCCAGAAAGCGTGAATCGTTGGCCAAATAGGGAAAGTCACCGGTCAGAGGCGCCAACTGTTCGGCGGCCTGTCCTTTGAGGACTCTGCGGCTGCGGGCTAAGGCCAGCAGGCCCGCCTCCTTGCGAACTCGACTCTCTCGGAATCGGTAGAGCAGGCTCAGGCAGAGCCAGGCGAGTCCCACCCCCCCAACGAGGCCCAGTGCAAAATTGGCGAATTCCGCAGGATTGTTGATGAACGGGAGTTCCATGCTCTCTTGATTGCGGTCTTTTAGGCCGCCCCCTGCCCTAGAGAGGGGAAGGGCTTGAGAGCGAGTCGCGCGCCCTCGCCCGAAGGACGATAGAGCCGTGCTCTCTGATCAGTGGACCTGGGGGTGTTCAGTCTTGATCGAGATCCTGAGACTCGTCTGCTTCTTCTGAGGTGGCCGGTGAATTGAGGGCCTCTGGGGGGCTGAACGCCTTGATACCGCTTAGGGTGAAGGCCCCGATGAAGGCGGCCGGTATGAGCGGAGAACAGGCTAAACCTCTCAATTTGTAGTGAACTCCCTCGGGCCCACTCTTGATGGCGAGGACACCCTGGAGCCTGGAGTGGCCCAGAAACTCCCTGCAGAATTCTCGGGTGATGCGGGCCTCGCCGGGGAGTTCACAGGATTTCCAGTACTCTACGAACTCTTCCAGGTCAAAGAATGCCAGGATGGCGAGTTCGCCGTCCGACCAGTCTAGGGTTTCCTCGACCAACGCATGGGGCGACCCGGAGTGGTGGGCGGCTTCGTCGAGAAAATCTTCACTGTCGGGCCCATAGACCACGTAGAGTTCCTTGTGAGAGCGGTCTAGCCGCGCCTTGAAACCTTGCGCCGTCTCGTAGTCCTGCGTGTCGCTGGGCTGGTCGATGGCCTCGCTCTGACTCAGATTGAGGAGGATGCGGTGGGCTTCATCGGGATTCTTGATCTCGGCCAAGGCCAAAACTGTTGGGCGCTGAGAGTTTGGTCTCAAACGGTCAAAGAGGTCGGAGCCAATGAACACGGGGCCAGAAAAGGCGTCCGTCACATCGCCGATGGAGTTGAGGGTTGTGCGAGCATAGTCATAGGCGCTGTTCAAGGGGGCGTACTCGGCCGTCACCGCCTCCAGAACATTTCCATACCAGGCCATGTCGCGGGCCAGGTAGGAACTGAGTCCGTTCGGGACTTTTTTGAGGAAGGAGCCGGTGACCCCCCCTGGGGCGCCCAAGGCGAGGGCTGCTGGGGAATCTCCGGAGAGTTTGAGGAACAGGTCTCCGGTCTCTGTTTTGAAGTTGATCGCACCGGCTCCATACTCCCAGAGCGGTGGCGCCTCTGGAGAGCTTATCCCGGCCACGCTCGCTGTCAAATTGAGCAGGGAGGGGTAGAAACTCTCCTTCATGTAGACGGCCGCTCCGCTCTCGCGATAGCCCAAGTCGGCAAAGGCCTGACGAAAGTCGACCAACGTTTTCAGCTGCGGGCTGTCGCCTTTGAAAGCATCGAGGGCGTAGGACCTCGATCCCTTGCCGAAGGCAAAGAAGAGCCACTGACGGTCAAAACCTAAGGTGAAGTCGTCCTCCTGCTCCAGATAGAGTTGAAAGCCATCGATCTGAGCTCTTCTTTCCTCGGCCAGCATCTCTTGGAGCCAGCTGGACAGACCCTCGGAGTCCTCCAGAGCCAGGCCAACGATGACGATGGGTGAGGTTTCTGCAGAGAGGCTCTTCTCTTTCAGCGAAATATAGCCAGCCCCAGAAAAATAGCCAAAGATCT
>CAZVVF010000207.1:0-6915 GCA_964630575.1 uncultured Burkholderiales bacterium
CACCGGAACCGTCCCAGAGTTCATTCCTATCAGGGTCCTGCGCCGTATTTCCGTCGCTGGTTGTCGCAGTCGGGTTGGCGACCTCTAGAACGCGCTGGTCTCGCTGGCCTGGATCGGTTTGAGGTTGCTGAACTCACTCCCAACCGCGCTCTTTGAACAACTTCTCACACCTCGGCGACCGTCTAAGGTAGCTCATGTCGACTCCGCTGTTGGGTAGCTCAGACAGATATCGTGCGGTTTCAAAAATCTCCACGAGACGGAGAGAGACCTCAAGGGGTTGGAGATTGGGAGGTTCCGCTAAGTCGCTGACGTGAACTCCCTCTACCTCATAGACTCGAATGGGATTGTGACTGGTTGCGACTCGGTAAGGTTTGATCTCGTTTTCGATTTGAGAGCAAACGTAGTACTCCACGACCTCGCAAAGCACCCAGCGAGAAAACTGGTATTGCTCTTCGTCCTCCCCAGGAAAGTACTCGTTCAGCATCTCCCCATCTTGAAATCCCCATTTGGAGAGAAGGTGGTCGGTGTCAAACTTGAGGACTTCCTCTAGCTGCTTTGGCGTCCATGACATGCCCTTAAATTCCACTCAACCTCCTCATCTCCGGGGGACTGTATCTCTCTTTCAGTTCTGCTTCTCGCCAGAGATGAGCTTCGGAGCGAAGCGAAAAGACGCCTCTCGACCTTTTAGAAGCTCTCTTATGGCTCTCCAGGGCCAGGGGCGTTGGGAGCTAGAGAAGAAGGCCGAAAAAGCACCTTCAGAAGCCAGCCTCGAAGAGGCTCCTGCTCCCTAACAGACGTTTTCGAGAAGACGCTTTAAAGGACGCGCTTCGCCCCATCGGAATTGTTGATGCCGCCCAGTAGCGCCGGCTAAACTTTCTAGGTATGCTACGCATCTCAGGCTCTAGCCCCACGCTTTACCTGCGCGCGGAGGTTCTCGACGCCCGTGAAAAGAAGTGTCGAGCATGAAGAGTTCCCAAGACCTTCTCACTCTAGAAATTCCAAATCAGGACCGGTTGATTCCTCCCGTGAAAGTAGCCGTAGCCCGTCTTACCGAAGGGTTCGGACTCGGGCCCCAGCAGGCTTCCGGACTCGCAGGGGCGGTTGCCGAAGCTTGCAAGAATGCCAACAGATACGCCTTCGACGAGAACGACAATGCCGTTATCAAAGTTAAAGCTCAACTCGTCGGACACCGACTTCTCCTCGCCATATGCGACCAGGGATTACCTTTCGATGGAGACTTGCTGGAGAAATCTGGCCGTGGGGGTACTGGCAACGAGTTGATGCATCAATTCGCCGATTCTGTCAAAGTGAAGAACCTTGGAACCGGGGGCATGGAGTTGGTGCTCACAAAGGTTCTCCCAGTTTCTCCCAACGCGCAACTGGAAACGGAAGCAAAGGATACGCCAAAAGCAGACGACCTCGAATATCGGCTTCTGGGTCCGGACGACGCGCTCTCGATAAGCCGATGCACTTACCGCACCTACGGCTACACTTACCTGGAAGAAGTCTACCATCCAGATATGGTTTCTGAAGGTCTGGAGCACGGTTACCTCATCTCCTACGGTGCCATGACACCGGAAGGAGAGTTGGCCGGGCATCTAGCCGTTCTAAAAGACGAGCCTGACGCCCCCGTGGGGGAGTTGGCATTGGGCATGGTGGACCCGAGTTTCAGGGGGCACGGGATCTTTCAGAGACTTCTTCCTCCGGTGCTCGAACAGGTCACAAAGATAGGCATGCTAGGCCTCTTTGCCGAGACAGTCACGGTCCACACGATCACTCAAAAAGGGAAACATGTTCACGGCTGGCGAGAGACCGGAGTGGTCTTGGGATACATCGGTGACCGCACCTTCAAGGCTATCGAAGGTGGAGAGGCCCACGCTAGGCAGGCCATCATACTGTTCTATGTGACCTTGAATTCTTGCCCTCGACAAACCGTGTATGTTCCCGAACATCATCACTCCATTGCTGAAAAGATCTATGCGGAGAACGGTCTTGACCGCCAGTTTGGCATTAACGCCCAACCCCAGAACGAAGCTGGCGAAGTGGTGGTTGAGTCTCATCCCGAACGGGGGACTGCCAACATCTACGTCGAGCAGTGGGGACAGGACACTGTGGCTCATGTCGGGCATCATCTCAAAGACCTCACCCTGAAGCGGATCGATTTGATCTTGCTGGACCTTCCGCTTGCAAGCCCGGCGACCGGAGCCAACGTGGAAGCCTTCGAAGAGATGGGATTCTTTTTTGCCGGAATCGTTCCCAACCTCGTGGGAGAGGATGTCCTCCGTCTCCAATACCTCAACAACGTCAAGGTTGAGATCGAAGCCATCAAGACCTACTCGGACTTTGCCGGTGAACTACTTCAGTATGTACTCAAGGAAGCCCGCCTGTGATCCCCCTGGCTCAACTCCCTCCCTCAAAAAAGGTGTCCCCATCGTCGAGAGTATCTTCGAATATCGTCGTGACTTTCTAGGACTCCTGAAGAAGGTCGCGGCCGTCGGTGACATAGCGACCTTCGAGATTCTGGGAGAGCAGCTGGTCCTGGTCAACAATCCCGATCTCTAGCATGAACTCCTCATTACCCACGGCCACAAATTAAACAAGAGTGAAGACTCTCTGGATACATCTCGACCACTGGCCGGCCACGGCCTTTTTGATATCGAGGAGAAGTACCACAAACAGGCTCGAAAGCTTCTCGCTGCCGATTTCATGCCTAGAGCTGTGAGCCATTATGGAGATCTGATCAACCAGTGCGCAGACGCTCAGATCGATGAGCGGCGCGACGGAGAAACGATCTTAGTGGGCAAGGAGATAGTTCGTCTTACAGTTCGCATCATCGGCAAGCTCGCTTTGGGGGTGGACCTAGTCCATGAATCGGAGAGTCTCTAGAAGGTCTTCACGGTGGCCTTCGAGCGAATGAGAGATTACATGGCCGAACTCATTCCTCTGCCACTCTCTTTCCCTATTCCATCACACCTGGCTTACAAGAAGGCCGTCGCCGATCTGGATAAGTTAATTTACCAAATCATCGATCAGCATAAGAGGGGCGAAAACGTAAGCGTTGCCCGCGCGCTCTGGTCGGTGTGGCGTCGACTTATTGGTCAACCCGGTGTTGACCAAAGCCCTGCGTGAGGGTCTCGTACGTTGCCCGCGCGCTGTGGTCGGTGTGGCGTCGACTTATTGGTCCGCCCGGTGTTGACCAAAGCCCTGCGTGAGGGTCTCGCACGTTGCCCGCGCGCTCTGGTCGGTGTGGCGTCGACTTATTGGTCCGCCCGGTATTGACCAAAGCCCTGCGTGAGGGTCTCGCGCGTTGCCCGCGCGCTCTGGTCGGTGTGGCGTCGACTTATTGGTCAGCCCGGTATTGACCAAAGCCCTGCGTGAGGGTCTCGCGCGCTCTCTGGTCGGTGTGGCGTCGACTTATTGGTCAACCCGGTGTTGACCAAAGCCCTGCGTGAGGGTCTCGTACGTTGCCCGCGCGCTGTGGTCGGTGTGGCGTCGACTTATTGGTCCGCCCGGTGTTGACCAAAGCCCTGCGTGAGGGTCTCGCGCGTTGCCCGCGCGCTGTGGTCGGTGTGGCGTCGACTTATTGGTCAGCCCGGTGTTGACCAAAGCCCTGCGTGAGGGTCTCGCGCGTTGCGCGCGCGGCGCCAGAACCAAGATCAACCACCTTGTCGGTGGAATCGAAGCCTATGACGACTAGATTGCTCAAATGAGGTCTTCTTGAGGTTGCTCTTGGCAGTTCTGGACCTTCAGAATAAGATCGAAGAAGTAAAAGCACGCCTTCGATGCGGGCGATCGGAGAGCTTTGACAAGACTAGTTCTTGAGTAAGAAATTGAGCGCAAATCCCATCATCCCTAATAGCCAAAACGCACCGAAGAGAATGAAACAGCTCGTGAAGTAGCTGAGACCCCTTGCTACAAGATTCGCTTTCTTGGTCATTAGACCATAAGCCGCGATAAAGAAGCCTGAGGCAAGAAAAAGCAGCATGGCAAAACAGTGGAGAGGCAGGTAGAAATGAGAGCATTCACCGTCCTTCTGCAGGTGCATTGAATCGATGACTCCCAGGGCGCTAACCAGGGTTAACTGCTGCCCCTCATCTATGGAATAGCCACCGATGGCCAAGGGGATGCCGGAAGACTCCAGCAAGGCTAGAGAGCTTCCCTCACGGATTTGTGAAACTGTCTGGAATGAATGCCCCATCATCGGGAGCAGAATAGGGAAGGCAAGCGCTAAGAGGATGCCACCGACGATGCTGAATACTAAATTGCTTCTAATAGCCTTGCCCAAGGGAAATTTCGTTGTCTTTAACATTCCGATGAAGGTTGGGCTTTCTTTGCCGACAGAGGTGTTTAGGGGAGGGGGCTCCTCGTACCCTAGGATGCTACTAACCAGGCCTCTGGCACGCTCGGCTTTTGCGGGCTGGAAGGTGCCTAAGCAGTATTCGCGTTGTTTAAGGGTGAGAAGCACCCTCATCTTCCCCTTGTAGCCGTTCCTGATTGATACTCCCTCGACGGCGTCGAAGGCAAACTTCTCAACGGTTTTCCAAAGAAAAAACCTGATTCTCGAGGAAACTACAGTTCTCTTCTCTTTTTGGAAGGTCGTAGCTCGACAAGAGGCAGTCGTGAGCCCTGTGAGGATAAATACGGAGCCGCTCTATAGTACTGGAGAATCGTGGTTATCCCAGCCCATAAGACACTGCAGCAACCCTGCAGTTAGAAATATGGCTCCCAAGAGACGAAAGTCTTCAACGATTCGAAGAGAATCGTTACTATCGGAGTCAATCTGAGTCAACATTGTTCCATCTTCTTTAAGGGGTGGGTGCTCCCTTTTGTGTGTGCGCACCGTGAGCTCTGCTAAGCCTTCTTGTGCGGCTTCGATAGCGCCCATTTCGGAACCGTTTCCTACGTTGTCGAGTATCTTCATAGTGAAGAATCGCCGAACGGACCAAGGGTCATTGATGATGGCGAGTTTGGATAATGAGAAGGGGTTAAACGAAGGACTCCTAAGGGAAATTTATGCGAAAACTTTTGATTCTAACGCTAGTTGTAGGTCTTCTTGGACAGGCCTCTGCCGAGAGCTTGCCCCCTTCGGTGATGTACTCCACTCTTCTCAATGGAACAACCCTGCAAGAGGATGGGCGACTCCGCTTTTCTCGGCTGACGGGGTACTTTCTTCCCCGGCCAGCCACAAGTACTGGCTCTCAATACCTCTATAATCCCGATGACGGTGCACCATTGAACGTGTTGGTGAAAAAGGCCGACGGCACCACGGTAGCAACTTTCGGTGCTTACGCCATGCCCCATGACAAAGTGGCTTGGAGGATGGACACTTTCCGAAACCTTGCCGATAAGAGCCTTGAATATCAGTTCACCGAAGCGGGAAACTACGTTCTCGAATTTCAGATCAACGGTAAGACTTTCCAGAAAGTACCTTTCTCGGTCAAGAGTGACGGTTCGGATGACCCTTACTCCGGCCTCTCTTCGGTGTGGACTCTCGACGGAGACTGGGCTAGCTATGGGTATATCCACATCCCTGGTAATTCGGCCTCCAGAACCGTGGCTTTCAAGCGCTGGGTTCAAGGTGTACCCGAACGAACCGTTTTGGGGAGCGCTAAGATTCTAGGACCGGGAGGAAAGGTGGTCGGGGTTAGTCCCGAGGCTCAGTATAATCTAAAGTCGAGGTGGGCTCGCACGGCGTTCAATTTTCGAAAGCCGGACGGCGGCAGCAGTCTCACGGGTGGTGAACTCACTGCTGTGCCAGGAAAATACACAGTGGTGGTCGTTCTCGACGGCAAAACCTTTAAGTATCCCTACACGGTTGCCAGCGGGAAGCTTCTGCGAGAAGGTCGTCAGAGCTTTCAGGCGCCCCCGGAAACGAGAATCGAAGGTGGAAACGACTCGTGGTGGTCTAAGAGTCTTTGAGGCAATACCGGATGCGCGCTTCCACCAAAGGGCGCACCACCCGTGACCGAGTCGTGATCCGGTCGCGGATGGTGCGCTCTGAGATTTCTCTCGCCTCAGCGCCAAGCAGGTTCGGTCAAGTTTGTCCCCACTATGGTCTGGAGTTCCTCTTTCGGGGATCAAGGTCACCCATCCCACTCAAGGCAGTTCATAGATTGCAGGGGCACGTGGTCACGGATGCTATTGACGCTGGCTAGATTTGCTCTATGTACTTTTGGCACACAGGCTCTGTTTCCGGTGAGGGGCTCCGCTGTCTCTCTCGGAAATATTGGCACTGAAAAGAAGATAGCCAGCAGCTTTCGAAAAGATCGTCGTATGGAAATCAAGATTTGCCATTCCAGCAGTCGCTGAGGTGTGGACCCCCGTGCCGCGTGTATCGCGGCTGCCATCCACCAAAAATTCGGTATTAAGGTCTCCTTAGAGATGGGGGGACCTGGTCAGTTTGACGTCTTTGCGGACGACGAACTGTTGATCGGCAAAGATAAGAACGCGGGCCTCTGGGAACATTTGTTCGGAAACCAGGGTTTCCCAACACCCGAAAGGGTCGTTCAACTCTTAGAAGAGCGTTTGAAGCGAGACCCGTAGCGCACTAAGAAAAACAGCGTGGCTTTCCCTTCGACCAAATGATGTTGGCGAAAAACAGAGTCTTTCGCTATTTCCACGACAGAATGGATGCCTTGGGAAGGCTGCGTTCATAAACCTGGAGTCGGACCGAAGTTTGGGATTCATTCAAGTTGTCCTATGCTTGTGTGAAGCGAAAAGGACTACTGCTTGCTCACCAACCACTGGTCGATGTCTTGTTTGTTCAACTCTTGCATCGTTGTTTCTCCGCCTTGGGATTGGCTGATGAACAAAGATTCGGTCTCGTTTTGGCCTCCTGTAACAGAGTACTCTAAGTGCTTGGAGCCACCAGGAGTCCAATGGGTCTCTTCATAGACCTCAGCGGTTTCTTCATTG
>CAZVVF010000208.1:0-6877 GCA_964630575.1 uncultured Burkholderiales bacterium
CGGCGAAAGAAGCCGGCATCACGGTGGTTGTTGCGGCTGGAAACGACGGCCCAGAGCGCAGCACGGTGGGAAGCCCAGGAAACAGCTTGCACGCCATCACGGTCGGTGCCATTGACGACAACAACACCAACGACCCTAGCGACGACAAGCCAGCCTCCTTCTCGAGTCGCGGACCTACACCGGACGGTGTGACGAAGCCAGACGTGATGGCTCCGGGAGTGACCATCATGGCAGGGCGCACTCACCAGTCTGAGTCGGCCGAGAGAGCTTCGATGATGAACAGAATGCACGAGTCCATCCAGTTTCTCGACAACATGCCTTTCGAACAGTTGCAGGCGGCTCCCAATGCTCTCTTCAACTCGATAGGGATCAGTGATTCGACCGCAGACAAAATCAAGTTGTTCGAACCAGTCTCTGATATGGTCTTCAAGTCTCTCCTCGAGTCCACTTCGAGAATGCCAGAGACCGAAGACGGACTCTACCTGGGAATGTCTGGAACCTCGATGGCAACACCCATCGTAACCGGAGTTGTCGCTCAACTCTACAGTGCGAACCCAGACCTCTCGCCGGAACAGGTCCGAGAGATCTTGGCCACCACTGCCGACAAATTGCCGTATGGTCGACTGGGCAAGAACACTCAAGGAAACGGTGTTGTTAACCCCGAGAAGGCGCTGCTGAAAGCTCTTCAAACCGAGGGCGAAAACAAGCCTGAGCCTGTTGCCTCCGATGACCCCTTGGCGGTCTTGGCGGAAATGGGAATCGACTTGGGTGACCTCATCGGTGGAGGCGACGAAGCTCCAGCCGAAGGCGACAAGCCAGCCGAAGACGCAAAAGCCTAAGTCCTAAAGGACGAGGGAAGGAGAAAAGGAGACCACTGCGGTCTCCTTTTTTTTATGTCCCCAATTATTCCGTTGGATGCTTTTCTAAAGAGCAGAAACTAGACTCGACATGGGCATCAGGACGGCGATGACGATGAAGCCCACGACCGCGGAAATAGCGGCTAAGACAATAGGCTCGAGCAGGTTGAGAAAGACGTCCACCTTGTGCATCGTCTCTTCCTCCATCATCTCGCCACAGCGTCGAATCAGGGCTGCCATCCGTCCGGATTCGTCTCCCACTCGGATCATGTCGACGAGAAGTGTGGGGTAGAGCGGGCTCGATGCAAGCACGTCGCTGAAGTAGGAACCTTCGCGCAACTCTTTGGTGACTCGGACCGCGTCTTGTTGGATCAGAGGGTTGGCACTGGCGTCTGCCGAGATCTTGGCAGCACGGATGATATCGACACCGGCCTCTATGAGCATGGACATGGTGTGGGCGTACCGAGAGGAGCTGGACTGAACAAGGATCGGGCCGGTGAGCGGCACGGAGAGCGAGACGATGACGAGCCTCTTCCAACCCTGTTCGCTCCGGGCGTACATCAGGGCGGCGATACAGATGAGGGCCAGGAGTAGCCAACTCAAAGGTTGTTCGATGAATCTCACTGCCGCTAGCAGCAAGAGGGTCGGCCAGGGCAGTTCTACGTTGAGCCCCGTCACGGTATCGAGGATTCCTGGAATGACGGTTCGGAAAAGTCCCAAGGTCAAAATGATAGCGGTGACCAGAACCAAGAGAGGGTAGGTGAGCGCCTTTTTGACGTGGCGCTCGATCTTTTCTCGGCGGTCCAGCCAATCGGAGAGGCGATTGAGCACGAGAACCAGCTTCCCGGTCTCTTCGGAAGCTCGGACGAGGGCCACGTAGGTGGCTGGAAAGACGCGTGGGAATTGGGCTACGCTGGTAGACAGGCGGTGTCCCAGAGTGACCCGTTTGCAGATCTCTGGGGTGACCCACAGCGAGAGGCTGTCCGACTGAACTCGCATGAGCGATTCCAGAGCCTCGTGCATGGGGATGCCGGCGTTGAGAAGGACCGAGAACTGCCGGGTAAATCGACTCAACGTCGAAGACGAGCAGGTTACGCTTTTGGGGTCGGTACTAGAGAAGAACGCACTCAAATCCGGGGAGTCGTACCTTCTTGCCACACTTTGAGCGTGAAGTCTCCCGGCTTTGTGCTCAGTTCAGCATAGATTGTGTGAGTGGAACTCTCGGCCTTGAGTCCGCCTACGCGGCCGGTCGACTCTAATCTCACGACCTCTAAGGTCCGCCGGTAGGCGCGATCAACCTTCACCGTGTAGGTTCCCACCACTTCGTCGTTCGAGTCTCTGACTTCTTCCCTGTAGGAGAACTGCTCTTGTTCATCACCGATACCGGTAGGGAAGAAGGGGTCGTTGCTCAGTTTGACCCAGATATCATTGATCCCGCTACGGGCCAGAGCTCGGGCCTGCACGGAATTGATCACGGCCTTGGAACTCGCGTAGCTCCCTCTTCGGATTCCCAATAATCCGAGTGCGATGACAGCGATGAGGACGGTGATGAGCAGCGCCAAGACGAGAAGAAAGCCCTTGTTGCGAGTCGTCATTCTCATTTCACGGCCACCTTCATGGTGTGGCTCTTCTTGACTCGGCTCGTCTCAACCTCGAGGACAACCGTGAGGAGGCGCGGGTTCTTGCTTGCTTGGACTTGAAATTTGGACGACTTCAGGAGCCTTTCGGCACGGGTGGAGCCATCGGAGCTTGTGATCCGTCGCCTGAGGACTCCGTTGTTGAGCGTGTACAGCACGGTCTCTTGTTCGCGGGTCTCGAAGGGGTTGTCGTCAACGCCGAGATCGACCCGTTGGGCGAAGCTGAGGTCGGGATCGACACGGACGAGTTTCAAGCTGCTGGAGCTGCCCTCGGTTGGGCTGAGGATGTTGAGCGCTCCCCGTACGTCGGCTTTGATCAGGAGCAAGGTGTGGACGACCTCCGACATCTGGTCCATGGTTCTGGTGTTGGATTTGACGGCACCAGCCTGTTTGAGAGTGTAGACCAGACTACCCAAAACCAAGAAGGTGATGAACATACTGAAGACCCCCTCTAGAAGGGAAAAGCCTAGTCTCGATCGCCTGCCGTTAACCGCCGTTCTCAATACGAACCTTCCTGATGGACTCGATCCCTTGATACACGGCTCGAACGGCCAGATCGCACTTTCCGGGCGAGTGTTGAATGTCGTTGTTGGAGTTTCGGTAGGCGTTCTTGTAGCGACACCTGGTACCGTCTCGGCTCACTCGGTAGACCGATCCAAAGCCGTCGAGGGGCTCGACGTACCAAGAGAACTGAACGTCGTCCAAGGGCTTTCCGTCGGCCAGAGCCGAGGCTTTGAAGTCTTTGACTCCGTCGAGTGGAATCGGGAATGTGCCCGTCGTATCGGGGCCAACGACCGTCCCGCCGGTCGGTGTGATGATGACATCGAAGGTCCGGGCTTGTTTGAGGCTACTGAAGTACTCCACCACGGTGACAGCCTCGGAGCCAGCGCGAGGCCAGGTGACGTCCAGTTGGACTTTCCACACTGAGCCTTGGAGCAAGCGCGGGCGTGGTTCCGGAAAGGGGGCCACCGGGTTCTCGTATTGGCTCTCGAGTTCGGAGCACGGCGCTGCTAGAGCCAAGGCCTTGGCGCTGGCCTTGACCTTAAACTGGGGGTAGGCATCGACACTCCATATTCGACCATCATAGGCGGAGCCTAGGGTCTTGAAATTCTGGTTCGTGGTCGCCCGGATTTCATCGAGAGCGCTCTCTGCCACGAGGGCCGCAATGATGCGTTGTTCGTTATTGGCCTCAGCTTGCAGCGAGCTGTCAAAGAGCTGCACAGCGAGCAAGACTGAGGTCAACAACAAAAAGGAGGCAAAGAGAGCCTCCATAAGCGAGAATCCTCTGTTATGGCGAGACAACATAGCTGTCGAGACTTTTCCCTAGATTCTCGGACAGGTTCACCTTCGACGCACCTCGGGAGTTGACGGCGCGATAGAGCTTTGTTCCCTCTAAGAAGAAGACCCATTTGCCCGTGGGAGCGAGTTGAGCGTTGTGCAAGCCAGGAGCGGAGTACTCGAAGCGAGTCGTGATGCGGCTTCTGAGCGTAAGGTCTGGCTCTAGAACATGCTTGACCACAACCTTGTTGGAGGCACCCTGGCGTTTGACATAGACCACTTGCTGGCCGTTGGAAGCCCAATTGACCTCGCCCAAGAAACTGCCGGAGTCCAGGGACACGCGTTTGCTCGGTTCGTTGCGGTCTTCGAGCCAGAGAGTCGTTCCGTCGACGTAGACGTACCAGCGCTCCTCGGCTGGGTTGTAGCTCCGGCTAGAGGCGTCGACTGTCTTGTCTGGGTCGATGGTTCCCAACTGAGGGGGGTAACCTGTGAGTTGGCTCGCTCTGGTGAAGTTCTGGTAGCCTGGAGAAGGGACATAGGGTCCCAAGACTTGGCTCGAGCCCCTGGGCGTGCTCGTGATTTGAGATTTTGTTTCGAACTGGTCATAAACCAAGGTGTGCTTGTTTCTGGCGTCCCAATAAATTCGAGTGTCTGGATTGGCTGTGGTGGAGACCGTGATAGGCGGATCGTCGGCCAGAAGATGGAGTACCTCTAGGCGCTTGGCCGTTTTTCTTCCTACTTTGTCTTCCAGTATCCAGTTCGGTCGGCCCCGCCGGGGAACGAACTTGGGCTCTTTGTAGGGGTAATCCTTAGTTATGTTGGAGCCCGGGTCGAGGTAGGCCACGTACTGATAGGTCGGATCGTACTTGAGGTCGATACCCGCTGCGAAGTTCCTCAGCACGCGATGGGCTCTGGACCCATCGGCGTTTCTTACGCGGAACTGTTCACCGCCGCCGGTGGGTTTGTAAAAGGAGTAGATTCGGCTCCCGTCCGGGCTGAAGAAGGCTCGCTCCTCGGGTTCTCCGGGGACCGTCAGTTCGACGAGGCTGCCCCCCTCGATATTGGAAAGGTAGAGTTCCTTGCTTTGGGTCTCCATGACCATCCTGACCGGTGCGAGGGTATTGATCACCGGTAGAAGCCCGGCACCGGAAACGGTCGAGTCGGTCAAGCCCTGCTCATCGCGGACGGTGACCTTGAGTTCGTATTCGGTGTCTTCTGCGGCGCCGGGTGGTGGCCGCCAGGAGACTAAGGCTTGCCAGTAGTACAGCCCATCCTCTTCGTCGTAGACATAGGCCATGGCGCCAGAATCGTCGGAGATGCTAAAGTTGCCATTGTCATCGGCTGAGGAGCGCGCCTGCAGCTGATAGTACACCGGTCCACCATCGCGGTCGGTGGCTTTGATGTGCAACGTTGCGATTCCGTATTCCAGCCGGTCTGTCTCTTTTTGGTCAGGATGAACGTTGACGTAGTTCTGGCCCATGCCGACAGAGTCCAGCCCGACTACGGACTCGGGGAGAAACTTGATGTCCCGAATGACGGGGGGGGTTTGTGGTGGAGTGTTGGCGAGATATTGGAGCCCGGCAACGGCGGGTCGCTCTCCGCCTGCGGAGAGAGTCCCAACCGGAACGGCTCTCTCGTCAACGGTCACGGTACCGGCCTGGCTAATCCAAACGGTATGGGGGTGTTCGACGGCTGTGAGGGCGTTGCCCGGACCACCCGTGGAGGGTGCGAAGGCGGTGCCTACGACCAGCGGATAGTTGCCCTCAAGCGATGGAATATCGGGACTGAAGGCGGTGCCGTCCGGTCGAAAGTAGATGGCGAACTCCGACTCGGTGTCTTGTTTCCATCCCGAGGTGGTCTCGTGCGACTCTACGCTCGCTGCTCCCCAAGTGCCGGTGTAGATGTAGGCGGAATACTCGGCTCCGTAGTTGAGGATCCGGAGGATGTGACCGCGTTGCTCCCCCTTTCGCAAGACCGCGTTCTGGGAAAAGGAGTTGGTCTTTCCGTCGCTGGGAAGGCAAAAGGCTACCAGTTTCCCGCTGCGTTGGGCTTCGGCCCGTGCGGCTTTGAGATCCGAGGATAGGGTGTAGGCTAGGGCCCTGGGCCCTTCTTGAGAGATGCTCTCGCGCAGAGTGACGACGGTCATCCCTAGGAAGATCGAGAGGATGGCCATCCCGAGAACAAGCTCCAAGAGCGAATAGCCCCTGCTGTGAATTGCTGGCAACCCTTTCATAGAATGCTTCCCCTCAATTTTGCCATTCTCACCCCACTCGTACTCCAGCAACGAGCTGAAGAAAGCTCGACGCATGCCCCTTTATCATACCAGAAATTCCCCAAAAAGCGAGGAATTAAGCCGTCTGATATTTGTTACACAATGGCAATAGAACGTTCATCTTTAGCCGTTCTTTTCAAAAAAAGCTCATGCTCGCGGGGTTGCGAAAAGCTCTCTGCGGCAGGCCTTCTAACGGCTAGAAAGAACGCGCAAGCAAAGCCGGACCATCAGGCACGAACGAGTAGAAAGGCAAGATAAAATGTCGAGAAAGATTCAACGCGCAGCTGTAATAGGCGCAGGCACTATGGGTGCTGGAATAGCGGCCCACCTAGCCAACGCGGGAGTTCCAGTAATGCTGCTGGACATCGCCGCCGACGGCGATGACAAAAACGCCATCGTAAAGAAGGGTTGGGAGCGTGCGCTCAAGTCCAAACCGGCGTCCTTGATGGACAGCGGCCGTGCCTACCTCGTTTCCTTGGGCAACCTGGACGACGACTTTGACAAGCTCTCCGATGTGGACTGGGTCGTAGAGGCCATCGTGGAGAGGCTCGATATCAAGCAGCAACTCCACGAGCGACTGGAGAAGACCACCAGCGAGAGAACGATCGTCAGTTCGAACTCCAGTGGTATCCCGATGTTCTTGCAGGTCAAGGGACGCTCCGAGGGTTTCAAAAAACGCTTCTTGGGGACGCATTTTTTTAATCCGCCTCGCTATCTTCACTTGCTGGAATTGATCCCGACCCCGCATACTGATCCTGAGGTGACGCGTACCATCGCCGATTTTGGGGACAAGGTTCTAGGCAAGGGCATCGTGACCGCTCACGACGTTCCGG